>DASTTS010000234.1:0-18810 GCA_035760085.1 Pyrinomonadaceae bacterium | reverse complement strand
CCCGCCTCCGCTTCAAGACCGCCGCCGCGTTTGTGCGCTTCAGTCTTGATGGGAAGCGATTGCTGGTCCTGACCTCCGGCCAGGTGGCCTACGCGTTCGACATCGATCGTCTGAGCGCGGGAAAAGCTGATTAGACCCCGGCTGTTTCAGTTAACGGCGCGGGGAGTGGCCGAGGAGGAGGTCTGCGATGGCGTCGGAGATGGGGAGGCCGGTGCGTTCGAGCCAGAAGAATTCACCGCAGGGGTTGAGTTCGAGAAAGATGTGTTTTCCGTTGGGCGTCAGGATGATGTCGATGGCGCCGTAGTTCAAGGAGAAGTAATCCATGAGGCGCAGGATTTTTTCTTCGACCTCGATGGGAAGTTGGTAGGGCTCCCAATCTTCAAGCATGTTGAGGCCGTCGCGGCGCCAGTCGTGAGTGGCGCGCGTCGAGACTTGTGAGTCGATCGAAGCAGACATAACGCGTTGGCCCACGACAGTCACGCGAATCTCAAGCGACTTGACGAGTAGCTCCTGAAAAGTGGCGGGACAGAGACTCAGGCCCGAGAGGTCCGCGAGATCTTCTTGCTTCACAGGGTTTGTAAACACGACTAGCTCTTTTCCCTCTTCGTATATCGCAAACGAAGAGAGCATCTTCGTCACTATTCCACCCTCACAACTTTTTGCGAAGGCGCGGGCGGCGTTGGGATCGTTCGTAGTCAACGTGCGCGGTATGTCCAGTCCGAGCTCACGGGCCACCTGTAGCTGAAGCTGTTTGTTCTCTGCGTGACGGATGTGATGCAGGTGGTCCATGCGGAAGGCTTTGAGGCTGCCGAGCATACCGTGAGCGGCCGCACTCGCTTCGCCTACTGAGGCATGGCGCAGTTGCTTGTCGAGTTCCGCCGGAAGACGCGCGGCAATGTTGAGGCGGCGGTGCCAGATGCTATCGACCTCGCGCAGATCAAACTCGCCTTCTTCATTCGTAAGCGTGAGACGCTCGTCGCCACCTGCGTCGTAGTAAGCGGTGAGAAGCACATCGGTCGGATAGCGGTCGGTGTCAAAGCGAATCGTTTGACCGCCCTTGCGGGCGATCGCTTCAATTACTCGCGCGACGCTCTCGTTATCTTCGCTGTGTGTGATGATTAGAACTGACATAAGTGTCTTCGAGTAGCGCTTCGGCGATGGCCTCGGAAATAGGCAGATTGAGGTCGCGTTCGAGCATGCCCCATTCGCCGCTGGGATTCACTTCGAGAAAGACGTGTTCGCCCGAAGGAGTGTAGATGAAATCGACTGCGCCAAAAACGAGGCCGAGTTCCGTCATCAATTCATGCAGCCCGTTTGCGACTTCGGCTGGTAGTTGGACCTTCTGCCAGTGACACTCACCGGGTGCAGCGCGCCGCCAGTCGGTACGCCCGCGCGCCGTGCCAGTCGCATCGATCGCACCGGCGAAGGTTTTGCCCGCCACATAAGCAACGCGCAATTCGTACGCTTTCGGAATCAACTCTTGAAAAACCATCGGGCTATGGCGAAGTGCCTCGGCGCCGGCCAAATCTTCTTCTCGAACGCGGTTCGTGTAGACGAAGGGCTTAACGGCATCCATGCTGACCTCGAGCGGGCGGAGAAGTTTCGCTACCGTCTGGCCTTCAGTTTCTGCGAAGAACTGTCGAGCTTCAGCGGCGTCGTTTGTTACAAGCGTGCGCGGTACGCGCAGACCGGCGCGCGCGGCCAGTCGGAGTTGTCGCTGCTTGTTTTCGGCATCGCGTTGGCGGTCAAGGTTGTTTACCCAGCGAGCATTGTGGAGCGCGTCGAGAAAGCCTTCGAGCGCGGCCACCGACTCGCCGACGCACATCGAGCGATAACGCTCGTCAAGATCATCGGCCATGCGAGGTGTCCAGAGCTTGCGCGCCCAAACGGCGCGCACTTCCTCGACGGAAAACTGCTGTCCCGCTTCCGTCAACAAGTGTGCGGCGCGTTCATCGCCGGCGCGGGATGAGAGCTTGACCAGTGACGGAAAGAGATCTGTATTGACGCGAATTGGACGGACACCCATGCGTGCGAGAGCCTTTGTGACGAGATCGACGGTGTAGAAGTCGCCGCTGTGTGTCAGCAATAGGACTACGTCGCGCGATGATGTTGGAGGCATGTGAGTAATTAAAAGGTACGGCCCGCGTTTAGCAATGCTTCAACGAGGGCCGATACCTGTTTGGGTTTTCGGGTCTGAAACGGTCTCTTTATTTATTGCTGCGGTCCGTTGTTACCAGACGTGTACTCGATTCGCTGATCCCACTCGTCACGATCGGACGGGTACTTGAGTGTTTGTGCCCGATTTTTTGACGCGTCCTGGCCTTCGAGGAAACGCGCGAAGAATGGCAAACTCTGCTCTGAGGTTTCAGGGGTAAGTGATTCTGTCTTATCTCGCATTGAGTAGATCTCCTTTAAGGGTTAATGAGTTTTGCGAGGTTCAAAAATCTTACGACGAAGCCTATGATGCGTCAAAGACGCTTCCGGATACTTACGTCGTAGGGAAAATAACGCGGCCACACGGTGTCAAGTTCCATTGCCGTCGTGATCCATTCATTGATATTTTGTTGAACGAGAATAGAGTCGCGCCGTCTTATGGCCTAATTCTCACGGGCCGTACTCGCTTAATCCGTGCCAGGAGAAAAAGATGCGAGCAATCTTCATAAGTTATCGAAGGGAAGATGCGGAGGGTCATGCTGGTCGCTTGTTCGATGATCTCGTTGCGCATTTTGGCAGCGACTCGGTGTTCATGGATGTTGCTGGACTGGAGCCGGGTCGCGATTTTCGACGCGCGATCGATCAGCAAATCGCGTCTTGTGGAGTCCTTCTAGCGCTCATCGGCAAGGACTGGCTTGATGCAAAAAATGAGTCAGACAAGCGACGGCTCGACGATCCGATGGATTTCGTTCGCCTCGAAACCGCTTCCGCACTGAAGCGCGACATTCCGGTCATTCCGGTGCTGGTGCGTGGGGCCGACATGCCACGTCCGGAAGATCTGCCTGACGATCTTAAGGAACTCGCTTATCGCAATGCGGTCGAGTTAACGCACGCGCGCTGGGACTCAGATCTGCAAGTGCTTGTGAGGGCCCTGACACCTTACGTTCAGATGAAGTCGAAGTCGATTGATCAGAATGTTCCACCGGCGGCGAGTACGCCACAGAAATCTCGAGCATTCTTACCGCTGATTATCTTCGGAGGATTGGTTCTCCTGGTTGTGCTCGCCGTCGCTGGATACTTTGTGTTTCAGAATTCTTCTGCTAACCGGAATAGTGGGCGAGTGACTCCAACCGTCACTCCGACCGCGACCGCCACTGCCACGCCGACTGCAACCGCCACGGCGAAGCCGACACGAGAAGTAATCCAACTAACCGCTCCAACCTTGCTGTCTCCCCGTGATGGAACTCGTTTTAGTCAGTTTCCACGGACGGTAACACTTGTGTGGGACAAAGTGCCGGGAGCGAGGTATTACAAGGTCGAGATTCAGTTCGAGTCTAATGGCTGGGCCACGCTTGGCGCGATCAGGAATGTTCGTTCGACCACTCTCACCTTTGATTTTGTTGGAGCTCAACCTGGCCGGTGGCGAGTTTGGGGCGTAGGTGACGGTGGAGAGGACGGGCCGAAAAGCGGGTGGTGGGGATTTTACTTCACACAGTGAACTTCGGAAATCATATTTCGTCGGTGTATTCGTTGGGGTCCAAGACAAGAGTTTGGAAGTCCTGTAAAAGGTGCGCTCCTTTTACATCATCGCCCGCTCGATAGGAGTCCAGGGATTTCTGGAGCAGAGACAAAGCATCGCTACGCTCAGCATCGTTCAGCTTCGAAGGCGGGAATAGATTCATGGCGTCGCGCATTTCCTCAAACGCACGCTCCAGGTTCATCTGCTCGTCGGGTTGAAGGAAGTCCTCTTCCGCAAAATCGTCGGGAGCAGATAGCACCACGTAGCCGATAAAATCCCAGAAGGAATCAAGGTCCTTAATCCATGTTCCTGTCTGAAAGGCCATACCAGTAGCTCCTCCAGCAGGATCATACAGTACCGAGCGCGGTAGAATAATTTGAAAATCTTCTCTGCGGTTCTCGGCGTATCTCTGCGCCCTCTGCGTTTGAGTTGCCGTTAACGCAGAGAACACTGAGATACGCCGAGGACGCAGAGAAAATCGTCAATTTAAGACACCGCTCAGTACCTGATTTCCTTTACATTGGCCCGCCGCAGGTATATATAGTTACCCGCCCATTTTTGCTGAACTCCCCCCGATGTACTGTTTGGGCCTCAAAAACCTCGCGAGCCCCATCGAGTTTAGCTGAAACAATCGATCGCCTCGGACAGAGAGAACTATCGTGCGTCCTCTCAGGCACAACTCGTCCGTCATCGTCGCCAGTCAATTTTCAATGACTGGTCTTCAATCTCTCCCTGCGCAGAATGCTCTCGATCCTCTCGACCTCGTAAAACTTGCTCCGCTCATGCGAATAGCAAGCGGTCGAACGGAAACGCGGGTGGCCCTCATAGATGGACCAGTTGCCACAACGCACCCGGAACTGTCAGGCACAAAAATCGTCGAGCTTCCAGGAAAGATAGGTGGCACCTGCCAACGCGCCACCAGCGTGGCATGTATGCACGGAACATTCGTCGCCGGCATTTTGAGTGCAAAGAGAGGTTCCGCTGCACCGGCGATCTGTCCGGATTGCACGCTCATCGTCCGTCCGATTTTCCCGGAAACCACTTCAGCAAACGGCCAAATGCCAAGTGCGACTCCCGAAGAGCTCGCGTCGGCGATTATCGAATGTATTGACGCGGGCGCTCATGTCATTAACTTGAGTGCCGCACTGGCAAACCCGTCTGCAAAAGGTGAGCGTCGACTGGAAGAGGCACTTGGCTATTGCGCGCGGCGCAGCGTCATCGTTGTTGCGGCAGCAGGTAATCAAGCCGCGGTAGGCAGCTCTGCAATCACTCAGCATCCCTGGGTCATTCCAGTTATTGCCTCTGATCTTCGTGGGCGGCCGATCAGTTATTCAAACCTCGGAAGTTCCATTGGCAGGCAAGGACTAAGCGCACCCGGAGAACGCATTACGAGCCTCGCTATTCATGGTCACGCGCCGGCATTCGGAGGAACGAGCGCCGCGGCTCCGTTTGTTACCGGAGCGATTGCGTTGTTGCTGTCAGTGTTTCCGAATGTCACCGCGGCTGCGGTGAAACTGGCGATCACAACAGCAGCAGGAGCAAGGCGAACGACGGTGGTCCCGCCATTGCTGAACGCATGGGCTGCGTACCAGGCCTTATCGACAACTTATTCGACGAGCCGAGTCAATGAAGAATAGAAAGAAAAAAAACCCGGCTCACGATGAGCCTGAACGCAAACCTTACCGGGTGCGTTTGCCGGGATTTATCAGTGATGAAGACGTTGGCCTTGGAGACGTTATCAAGCGGGCCACATACGCGATCGGAGTCAAACCCTGCGGCGGTTGCGAGCGTCGCGCCACAGTTCTAAACCGCTGGATGGTTTTCTCCGGCAAACGATAGCAATTAATAAGCTCGGCCTTACCCTCAAAGGAGAGGAAACTTATGGAACCTGAAATGAACGAACAACCTGCAAACCAATCTGGTCCTATGAATGGAGCCCCAATAGTTGCGCCTCTCGAGAGTAATGTAAGGACGGCGCCCCATTCCCATGTTAGTCCGGCGCTTTGCACCAATTGCGGAGCGGCGGCAGAGATGAACGGTAATGAAGTAGTAACGCCTTCTTATATCTTTGCCATTGGCCGCGTCGAGATGCGTTTTCCGACCGTGGCAGTGGAGAAGGAATTTGCCCAGGCAAGCGGCCGCACTGAAACAAGAGGACTCACAGATCGGAAGGCGACGCACGCGATTCTTTCCGAGCGCGCAAACCGGTACCTCCTCCGTCATCTCTGTTGGGTATTTACCATCGAGGGTTTAGAAACATACATCCTCGTGCCACGCGATCCGGCGGACTATGACCAACTGCTGGAAGCTGTGCGCCCCCAGCCCAGCCCTCTGGACATTGATGTTGTTGTTGGCGTGCGTGGACCAATCGCCCCACCGGAAATGTGCAATGGTCTGATGATTCCGATCGTGGCTTTCGATCAAATCTATTCCTTCGATCGCAACGAGCTCGTGAAAGCGCTGCCTGCGCCGAAGGGAGCAAAGACGAAGGATTACGGTGCACCGATGGCCGAAGTATTCGATCGAATCATGCTGATGGCAGACAATGCAGGTGCAACAGACGAGCATCGCGCGCTCAATTACATGGCGGTCCGCTATCCCGCCCTCTATTACACAGTAGCCGATGCTTTCGAGCGCGATTCGTGGTTGACCGCAGTAGATGTTCAACCGTCACCACTCAGCGGAACGCGCAACATTGTTGACGTGATCTTCTCGTTTACCAATCGCAAAACTGATGTCGTCGAGAAGTTCTTCACGCGATGCGACGTGACTGAAGAGTTCCCGTTCCTCGTCACGAAGATGTCGCCCTATTTTGATCGATAGAGATGCAAAGGAGTCACTTGAAATGAACCTACCAGGATTCACCGCAGAAGCGTCGCTTCATAAAACCGGCGACGATCCGGCAGCTCAGGTTTACGGCGGGAAGCCCGTTTTCGGCGGGGCTCGCGTCGAGATTGTGCCGCAACTGGGTATTTCGTCGGATCCGGATCTCGGCTCGTACTGGAGATGCAGACTGAATGGAGGTAGCGATCTCATATGCCGTTTCTTTGGCGGGCTTCCTCCGTTCACAATTGGTGGTCTCCTGTTTAATCGCTAAGAAAAACGATTAGGAGGTTTGAAATGAAGATACCTGGATTCACTGCGAGCACATCGCTTTACAACACGGGAGGACGTTACCGTAGCTCGGGCGGAAAAATGTCTGCATGGTCCAATGTGGGCGCTGTTGTGCCGCAACTGCCGCGACAACTGGGCCTGTTGCAGTGTTTGCAAGGCTGCTCCGTCGCGGGTGCTGATCCCGCCTGCGAAGTTACGTGTTTTCGGAAGGCCGACATCCAGGCCAGCGACGATTTCCAGAGCGGCGGCGGTGGTCCACGTGGACCAAGACGGCAACCGGATCTCGTCTGTGGCCCGTGCATAAGAGGACGTCAGCGTTGTGGGATACCAGGACTTGGCTTTAAGACTGGTCCATGTGTGGAGGATTAGTAGAGTTAGGGAGGAAGCCATGATGAACATGCCGGGATTTACTGCTGAAAACTCGCTTTACGTAGCAAGCGAAAGGTATTCAGTCGCCACCGCTTTCGATGGCCCAAACGCTTCTGCCGGCGTCCAACCGGCCGTGCCTCGACTTTGTCACGTACTAGCCGAGCTGGTTTGGGGTGCTTACAACGAAGGCGCGTACAACCGCGCCGAGTTCTGGGGCAACGTTATGGAAGGGGCAGGCTGTTTCAATTAGGGAGGAGGATGAAATGAAGGTGACGAAAATGCCTGGTTTCACCGCGGAGGCGTCTGTCTTCCAGACCGGTGAGCGTTATCAGTTTGCAACGGGCGAGGTTCCGGTAAGTCGCGGGGTAATTCCGCAACTTAAAAGAAATGATCTTCCCGGAGCGAGCTGCGGAAAAGATCCGGTTTTCGGGAATGTCATCTGTGTCCAGTGCACCACTGGGCCGTTTCCCACATGCAAGACGTATGTGTGTGACAAGGACGGAAACAATTGCAAACAAACAGTGCGGTTGAACACTGTACTGTCTGGATCGATCCGGGGGTTCGGAACGTTTACCCGGCTATAAAATTCACGTCCACGTCGTGAAAACTCGATTCGAGCTTCCGAATAATCGCGTCGTCTCGCGCGTAGACACGCCAAAATGAGCTGTCAAACGCTTCAAGCGCGACTTCGCACGGCTCAAATTGCTCTGTTCCATGCGTAAGCCTTGGAATTGAATCAGCGGTGTCGGACGCTGCTATCAGAGTCCCCCAAACATCATCCAATGACTCAGCGAGAGCAACCAGATCTTCCCACTTCAGAATAAATCCGTGCGGCGACTCTCGTGCCTTTCGCTCAAGCTCCAGCAGCTCGATCTTCAGCTTGTCTGGATCTCCGACCGCTTCAAGATCGAGGATTGACCAAACCAGGTGGGGACCTCGGTCCTCGAAGAACGCAAGCAGATCGCGCAGCGTCAGCGTTAACACGCCTTGCGCGGTTTTATCTCTTATCTCGATGATTCCAGCCATTTTCTACTTACGGAAATGGTACCGGCCCGCCTCGCTTGCCCGTAACAGGATCAATTATATGCTGATGCGGGTTCGGATGACTCTTCATGCCGTGATCCGTGAAGTGAATATCTTTTACGTGTTGCCCGTTCTGTCCAAACTCTCGCGCTTGTGTGTATGGTTGCCCCGTCCTGGTGCTGACCTTTTCTCCCAATTGGGTATGAGGATAAGGCGACTCCGGCACAGGTCTACCACTTACAGGATCCCTCGGCAACGGTCGTGGAGGCCGATATGGATCGCAGGTGTTATGTACTAAGACCCCCGCCGAACTTACGTAATACGTGTGATATTCATCTACTTCAAAATTGTAAACCTTGAACTCGCCTTCACGGCGCTTGATTGTTTCGACGCAAACGGCGGAACCGTTCGTCACGAGCAATTGGCTACCCGGCTGTAAATCGTCGGCTCTCACCCAGCCTTTGTCTACAACCCAGAATGGATGTTCCGGCGTCGTGGTTATCTTTGTATCGCCAAAACTGATATCAAGCACAACCGAGGTAGTACGCTCAAACGTACGTGTTACCAGTCGACCTTCAGGCTTGTGTTTCGCTGCATCATGACGTTCCGGATCGAATGATAACACCCGGTCGCCGGCGCGAATCTCTTCTATTGGTTTTTCGCCGTCGACCGTTTGCACAACGGTGCCGGCAATGAAACATGGTCCACGGCCGGGTTTAGCCGCTCGTGGCAACCGCGCTAACCGCGGCAGCCGAGGGCCAAGCGCTCTCAATGCTCCTCCAAGAGCACGACCGGCAAGGCCAAAGAGCATTCCCATTACACAGCCTTCGATAAGACTTCGAGGCGTCACCTTGCGTCCGGAGAGGAGGTCCATGAGGCCGCTCGTCGCCGCCCCGGCAATGCAGCCCGCCACGAGAAAGTGACCGCTTGGATCAGTGTAATTGCAAGGACTATTTGCAACGTACGAGTAGAGGTTCGTCTCGCCGGCGGCAAAATCCATCGCGTCTTCCGAGATGAATCGCTGGAGCGCCGGACTGTAGTAACGAGCGCGGTAGTAGTAGAGCCCGGTACCGTCGTTCTCCCGACCCGTGTACTGCGAACTATTTCCGCTGGCGACACCTACTGTGCTCGTATTGCCAAACGGTTCGTAGGTGTATTCCGTTTGCGCGGCACCGGCAGAGTCCAACAATGAAATGGTGGAGCCCAGGCCGTCAGCAAGCACCGATTGTATATTCGTGCCCTCGATACGACTGAACATCTCGTCGGTGTTGCCTGTGAGCATATTGGCTGTCGGCGTGCCGCCAACCTGCTCCTGGACCACGTTGGTACCGTCGTACAAGTAATCCGTAGCCGAGCCGTTGATCGTCTTGCGCACGCGTCTGCCGAGGCCGTCGTATTGGAAACTCGCACTCACCGCACCGGATATTCCAACCAATTGATTTCGCGCATCCCAGGTGTAAGTGTTGACGCCGTCATTGGTAAGATTTCCGTCGGCATCATAGCTGAGTGTCGTGGCTCCTTTTTGGGTGAGCCGGTTGGCCGCGTTGTACGTTGCACTGCTCAGCGTCGATGGTAAACCAGTGCGAGCCAGAGTTCCGCCTGTAGTAGTGACACGTCCGCTTTTGTCATAGGCATAAGTGAGATTACCGAGAACCGTCGCGCCGTTGCGATAAGTGAGACCGGTTAGTTGTGACGCAGCGTCGTAGTCGTAGTCGGTGACAACGCCATTCGGAAGCGTCAGACTTGAACGCCTGTTTGCATCGTCGTACGTAAAGCCGACGCTGCTTAAACCCTGTGTCATGTTTAGCAGGCGATTAGCATTATCGTAGGTATAGCTGATGCCAGCTTGTCCCGTCACACTTTTCGCAGTTAAGCGGCCAAGCTTGTCATAGGTGAAACTGACTGTTCCCTGCGGCGTCGCCTCTGAAGCCGTTCGCGCCGGATCGTCGAAAGTTATATTGATCGTTCCTGAAATCGAATCGACTACCTGCGTAATCCGGTCGGACAAATCATAGGTATACGCAACTGTGCTTTCGTAAGTTGGACCAGCAGTAGTGCCAAAACCCGCGAAGACAGGACGATCGAGATTGTCGTACTGGAGAGTGGTAACTTTGCCGCGCCGATCTATGAGTTTGGTTGCGTTGCCCTCGAGATCGTATTCGAAAGTTTCCGTGCTCGTGGCGCCTTGCAGCGCGTCCGTGCGACTAACCACACGATCCATGCTGTCGTAGGTAAAGGTGGTGGTCTGATTGCGAGCATCCTTGATGCTCAAGGTATTGCCGTTGGCGTCGTAACCGATTTCTGTCACGCCTCCCAACAGCTCAGTTATCTTCTTTATTTGATTGAGGGGGTTGTATTCATAGCGGGTCCAGTTACCCAGTGAGTCATTAATTTGGATCAGGCGGCCCGCAGCGTCGATGAACATCGATACAGTTCGGTTAAGCGGATCGGTTACCTCCGTCAAGTAGCCATTATCGTAGACAAACTGCGTCGTATGTAGCAGCGGATCGGTTATTGAAGTGATCTGGCCCGCTTTGTTGTAACCAATCGTGGTGTGGTGATCCAAGGCGTCAGTGATCGTGGTTAAGTTACCGCTAGCGTCGTAATCGTAGGTGGTTAAGTGATTCAGGGGATCTGTGACGGTGGCCAACTGATTGAAAACAGACTCGTAGGTCATTGTGGTCGTGGCCGCGGATCCGGTTCCAGCCAGGCTAGTTATGCCCGTCATGTTGCCCATTGCGTCGTAGGTGTACTCCGTCCTCCGATTAAGGGCGTCGACTACAGCGAGCAGGAAATTCGTTCCCGCCTCTCTTTCGAAAGAAGCGCCCTGTTCATCTGCGGTACCTAGAGCGGAGGTATCGGTTAGGCTGTAGCCATTAGTGCCAAACGTTACGCGCCGGACGTCGCCGCGAGGATCCGTGATGTCTGTCTGTACAATTCTTCCGCCGCTGTCCGTGGTGTAACTAAACAGGTAAGTCGGATTGTCAGTACTGTTGGCCGGAGTGTCATCCGCAAGCGTTTGTTTGCTGACGCGGCCACTGGCGTCGTATTCGTTCGTGAGATAGACGACGCCGCGCGCATCCTTGATGGTGAGCATTCGATGAGACGAGTCGTAAGTGTATTCAGTAATACCGTTGTTAGGATCGGTAACCTTCCAGAGCCGGCCGCTCGTATCGTATGTATAAATTACAATGCGACCAATGTTGTCGGTAGCCTGTGTGATTCGATTGCTCGTATCGTAAGTAAGCTCGATCCAACGACCGTGCGGCGTGACGATCCTGGTGAGGTTCTTGTTCGCATCTCTGGTTAGCACTAGAAGGTTGCCATTGCGATCCTCCATGCGCAACAGAGCACACCCGCTGGGCTGGCTCGCCCCGAAGCCATCGGGGAAAACGTAAAGAGTGCCGTCTTTCGTTCGCAGGTCCCAGCCGTTCCCGTTCCAATCGATGCGGGATTTATAAAATGGACCAGGCACAGTGAGGTTTTCATAAATTGCATCGCTAAAGCCCGTGCCCGGTGAGATACGGTCGTAGCGGACTCTTCCACCATCGGGCAAAACAACCTCTTGAAACGTGTAGGGGAAAGTGTCGCCCACGAGAAAGATTTCGTAAGGATGTGTGGCTCCGATGCCGAATGGTCTCGATCTCGAATCGTTTTGGCGGTAAGTCCGGGTGAGACTAACCGGAATTGTATCTGCAACCGCCAGGTCGGTCTTATCAACAACGAGCAGACCCGTTCCGAGATCGACGGGATCACCATCATTCGAGCCATCCTGCGGACCAAACAACGGTCCTAATGAGGGCAAGCCGATCATGGCCCCACTGAATTCGTACAGGACCACTCCGGGATCCGGCACGATCTGTTTACCGTTAGGTGTAACCGTACCTTGTCCGTAAACGTACCATCCCTTTCCGGTAGGGTCGTAGTTCCAAAAATCGATACGTGTGCCCGGTTGGCTGCCAATAAAGTTCGGATAGATCAGTTGTGCGCGCGGCGGAATGATCTGCGAACCACCCGGCTGTATCGTGAAATAAACCGGGACGTCTACCCCTGGAGGTAATGGGAACGGCGGCTGGTTGGTTGGAATCGGCGTAATGCTGATTTCCGTTACGTTGTTTCCCTCGAGATCGCGGATCAACGTTCCTGACGGAAGAATAACTTCGAGACCGGGGATACGCGGGTTAGTGATGACGGTACGATCCGCAGTTGGTGAAGCGATGTTTTTCGCGCGAGTCAAATCGAGTTTAGGCATCCAGATTGTGTACTCGAGCGCGGTTGTCACACCGTCTTTGACTTTCACGCCAACTCTAAAAATGCCGTACCGCCTTCGGTTACTGCTGGCCGTGCGACCATCGATTGTCAGCACCTGGTGGCCGGGGTCGATGCCGGTGAGTAAGAACCGGCCGGTGGAATCAGTTAATGCAGTTCTGCTGCCAATACGCAGGGTGACATTGGTCAAAGGTGTTCCATCGAGCGTTAGTGTCTGACCGGCCACTGCCGTCTCGCCTGCCGGTGCCTGGAGTGGTAGAAGTGAACGCCATTGTGAGTCTTTGAATTTGCTTCTCCAACTTCCGTGGAGATTCGTTTCGTCAGGAATCCAGTCTACGCCGTCGATTCCCGTATCCTCGTTCTCACGTTCACCTTTGGTACTAAAGCTGATAGACGCCGGCGGAATAGTTTGCCCGTTTGCATCTGCAATTCCCGAGGCAGCAATCGTGTACGTTATGCCGGGAAGCAAAGGAGCAGCGGGCGTGAGAAATGCCAGCTTGCCGTTTTCGGCCGGCACTACTTTAGTTTTTACAACTCCTTCCGGTCCGGTCAGGGTCAACGTCTCGACGTTGATCGTCTCGACTCGCAATTGCTTTGAGAAAAGGAGTCCGGCAAAAGAATTGACCGGCACATCGGTGGCACCGTTGAGCGGTAACGACATTGTGAGATATGGATCACGAAGATCAGCGTCAGCTGCGGAGAGACTGGAAAAGCTGAACGTGCCGGCATCAGCGTTGTACAACTCTGTACCATTGATCTTACTGCCATCATCTGCGATACCACCTTCGATCACAACGTTGCCGTTGTGAAGCAGTAACGCTCGATGTTTTTGACGGGCGACGGAGAGTCTGTTTGCGAGTGCGGTGAACTGGCTGGTCTTAAAATTCCAGAGCAGAGCTTTGTCAGAACTTACACCCTGTCCAATCGAGCCGCCCGTAATCAGCACATCGCCCGTAATCAGCAACGTCGCTGTATGATGTGCTCGAGCAATTCCTTCTGACGCGGGTAACAGGCTGAAGGATTGAGTAGCGGGATTGAAGATCTCACCGGTCCTGACAAGACCCCCGCCATTTCCAACACCACCGAGAATCAGCACTCGACCATCTGCAAGCAGGGTTGCCGAATGCCACGCACGCGCACGGTTAAGTTTGGCAGGTAAGGAGACAGCAACTCCGGTTTGTATATCTGTCACCGAAGCGATCGCGAGTGGCTCACCGTTCTCCTCGCCGCCGATCAGCAGCGAGCGACCGTCGGGTAGCAACGTGACGGTTTGGCCCGGCCGTAACGCGGACGTTTGCGGTCGCGCCGCGAGTGGTCGCGCGGTCTTTAGACGCGGACTTTTGATTGGCCTCAACGGCGATCTGACGACGTCTTTTCTCTCGTGTGAGGGGTTGGCCAGTACCATGCATGGGCCAAGAACCAACACAACGACCAAAGCAACCGCGATGGAGTTAGTAATGCGCGTACTCATCTTCGTTCCCTCTCAACGTTTGTTATGTGCTTGTCGCAGCCACATTCACGTTTCAGATACTGGGCAAAGTTTGTGTTTCTAAACTGCCATTGCTCGTAATCTGGGAGGGAGGTAGCGCGGTTGGGCTTATAGCTATCAACCTCAAGAGAACGCCCAGCCGGTGGTTCCTTGAGGAGTTAGCCTCCACCACATGCACGAGGGTTACGATTGGCCGAATTTACGTCCGAATCGGTTGCGATGGAGTTGTGGTTCTCTGCATCACTCCGCGCTTGTGATGTAATGCGGGAGTGTTAACGGACTACTCTGATGAGTTCTGCTTCTCGAAAACTATTTGAATGATAGTTAGTGAACCGTTCGACAGTAGAGGTTTCGCGAAAATGAACGTCGGGTGAGCACAAACGCGAGATCTTCTAATTCTGGGTCGCACTCTACTTCCGGTCCGTTTGGTTGTCAATAGAGAATGTGCTGTGACCCGTTTCTTCTTAGTTAAGCTGACAATGCCCACGTTACTGCCTGCGTCGGCTCAGCCACAAGCTGATTCAAGGCTTCGTTGACTAACCACGGTTGTATTTCTTCCAACGAACCGTCAGCCTGAATCATAATATGCGGCCCGATATAAAAGCCGAACTCCTTGACGTTAGTGGGGCCGAACAGCCCCACACCGGGCACGCGCGCCATGTCGGCCACGTGCAGCATGCACGAATCAATACCGATGAAGAAGTCGGATTCAGCCACCAGGCAGCAAGACGCCGGCAGCGATAGACCATAGCAGGGTATCACCCGATCAGCGTTGCGCCACTGCTCCGTATCGATTGGGCGTTCAGGGCGTCCGACCAGTGTCACGACGAAATCTGTATGGGCATCAAGGAACATGTCGAGCGTCTCCACCCAGCGAGTCTCCTCCCACCTCTTGTGCGCCAACGTGTCCATGTGAACGGACAGAATCCTCGTGCCCGGTTCCAGCAGCGACAAGATTTGCCTTACATCCTCACGCTGCGCATGGGGATAACGTAGCGGCTCGAGAAAGTCTCTAAGGCGATAATCGGGTCTGAGACTTCGAACCACATCGAACGCGAGGTCAGCAGACGGCTTGGTGTAGTCGAGGCGAAGGCAGTGTGTGTAACCTTCAAAAAAGCCAACCGACGGAATGCCATCCCACGCCTCAAGCAGACTGGTTAGTGATGAGGAGCACCATGGGACCAGCGAGAGGAAAAGATCACATCGACCGATTTCGGCGGCGGCGGCGGACTCGTCGAACTTGTAGCCTCCTTCCTTGCGCGCGTCGAGCGCGATCCTTCGGTTAACCGCAAGATCGTCAAAGCAGAAAAGGTGAGGGCCTTGCTTGCAAACGAGTGTGAGCCGCCCCTCAAACAACTGACATAGACCGCGTAAGGCCGGGAGATTGATAAAGTTATCCCCGTATCCGTTCATGAAAAACGCCACCGGGTATTCGGCATTAAGCGCTCGTTGCTGTAGCAATGTAGTTTCGGACATACGTAAACAGCTTCAGCAGGTCTTGACACCAAATTGAGGGATTGTCGAACTCGTTAGCGCGCGAATAACGGTGAGGCAAGTAGCCGCCGCGACAGGTAGCACGTTCCGGGCACGCATCGCAGGTTGCGCACGTCGGAATGCCCTCATGCACCATGCGGTGTAGCAGCGGCATTCCCTTGTGCAGATCGTCGAACCCGTGCTGGGATAGGTTAAGACCGGTTTCTGGTTTTCCCTCGCAGCAGACTTTAAGTGCATCGAGGGCTTGAATGGAGCCGTCAGTATCGATGACCAGATAGTTAGCGCGCCGATTAACGATCATGTCCCTGGGTACTTTGTCACCGAGGATTCCTATTATCATCTCTTCGAAGCAGCGCACTTTCACGCCAGGATTGTCCTCATTAATCCACTCGTCGAAGATCGGAATGAGATAGTCGGCCACAGGCGTCTTGCCGTAGCGTCCGTAGAGCGCCTGCTTTGTGTCATGGGTGGCGTCAGGGAGCAGGAAGTTCATGTGGGTAATGCCGAGGGAGCGGAAGTATTGGTAAATCCCGACTCCTGAGTGTGCCGGATTAACAACGCATAGGACACCTTCTAACAGCCCGCACTCCTGTAGCCGCAACAGTCCGTTCAACGCACGGTCGTGTGAGCCTTTGCCGGCGTGATCGACGCGCCACATATCATGGATTTCGGGTGGACCATCCATGCTTACGCTTACAGTGACACCAAGGTCGTGCAGGGCCGCGATCCAATCGTCGTCTACCAGGGTAGCGTTAGATTGTAGTTGCACGCTGTCGAGTTTCTCGCCAAGCTTCTCGCGGATGAGGTTGGTAAATCTCCTAAACCTTTCGGCGCCCATCAGCATCGGCTCCCCACCATGGAAGATGACCGACATGCTATGTTTCGGCCGGCGATTACAATATTCGTCGATGCGTTCGATTAGCTGAGCGAACACCTCGTCCGACATGAAGGCGGGTCGACGCAAATAACTCTGGTCCCCATGGTTATACATGTAGCAATACGAACAGTTGAGGTTGCATCGCTCGGCCACCTTTACGACCAATGAAGCTATCTGGCCTTCTTCCCTCACCTTCGTAGCCGCTGGTACAGTCAATGGCATACTCCCCGCTCGATCAAAGGTTGCACCAGTGCTCTGCCAATAGGCATGATCGCATTGGATCCGATGAGTGGTTGTTCCAACTGGTGCACTTCTTCGCGAAGGACATGGCGTAGATTGTGGAAATAGTCATCAGCCAAACCGCGCCCGAGCACATCGCGGTAGAAGAGCATAACGTTGGCGAAGGCGTGGTAGGCGAGCAGAATTCTGTGCAGGGGCCGGTCACACTGTTTGACAGGGGAGTAGTAAAGCTTAGTGTGGGTTGGGTGAACCGCCGGTCCAAGTTTGGTCAGTAGTTCGAGGTACTGGTGAGATGCTTCGTGGACTAACATCTCGGCGACGGAAAGCACACGAGGGCTGTCCGAGATGTGTATTGTTCCATACTGGTACGTTTGGCTGCCGCTACTTAAATGATCCTGGTCTGTGTGCCGCACCGCTACGCGCCGGATAATACGCACGACCCAATCGAAGTAATGAGGTACCTGGTGCTCAAGTATACCGAGGGCGCACGTCAAGGTCTCAATTAGGGTTGGGGAAAAGCTTTCCAGGGCGCTGGCTGCGTCCTCGGCATCGCGGAAAAATCCATTGTCGAGTGCCGCACTCCTGGGGAGCAGAACGAGCTGACGCGTTCCCCTGCCGAACGCAGGCAGACGAACAGCCCGCCCTGGCGTTTGACACGTCCATCCGTTCCCACTTCGCGCGAAAAAGATCTGGGTTTGCTCAGCGCCGAGTGAAAGATTGATGCACCCACTCACCCGGTCGCTGACCACGCTTAACTTGTCGCATTCAGGGAGCAGCCAATCGTCCCAGAAAAATTTAGCGGGTCTGCTCAACGTCAATTCCCACTCTCCACCGAAGCCTTGTGTACCCGCCATGAGGGCGAACGCCGCAGCGTAATTCATCGCTCGCTCTTCGTCGCGCTGCAGCGTCGCCCGGTGGAGATTACCCAGGTCCGATGACCAGGCCAGGTCAAACGGCAAGTCAGCATCCAGTAGGCTGGAAAACAGAGCATTGAGACCGCTTGTCTGCGAGAACAGGCCGGCAAAGTGATTGACGAAGATACCAAGAACCGATCTGGCATACTCGCCGGCAATCATCTGCGCTAATGACTCATCGAACGATTCAAAGGGGCACGAGAAACCGGTGTAGCCTGCCGTGAAGCCACTCAGGTCGTTACTAACCCCTTCACAGGCTTTTTGGATCATGTCATTTTCGCGGGAAGAATGGATCACGTATCTTCTCGTACTGTTCGAAAAACGAAAACTGTTCTTGGGAGCCGTCCTGCGATGCCATCTGGATTTTAATTAGTTCAAGAATCTTGCTCTTGGCGTGAGTGTCAGCGGCTTGGGCCGAGGACGAGCCGAGCGCTACTAAGCCTGCTGCAGCGGCCACCCCCTTCGCCGCAGTTGTCAAAAACGCTCGCCGGTCACGCACACCATCTTCCGGGGCATCTTTAAGGGTTTCTTCGGGTTTAGATTCAACAGCTTCTTGGTTGGGATTCTTTTCTTCCATAGTAAATTTCCTTTCGGTGACAATGACAGTCTCTTGAATGAGCCTCACGCTTCTGGATTCAAACCGAGCTGACTTCGAATTGAGCAAGCGGCGAGTCCAAACATGGGCTCCTTATTAATTCATGCGGAATCATCGAGCCAATGTCGGGTGTTGACGATGTCGGGTGTTGACGACGGAGTTGACGATAGGTTTAGAGGAGGCTGAAGACAAGAGGCGGGATTAGCTTTTTATTGGCCGATGTATTTATCTATTGGCGTATATTTAGCTCTCATGGTTCTCAAGCAGCGATGCTGAGCTGCTAGTGTCGTAATTTGAAATCATCTCTGCGTAATCTCTGCGTCCTCTGCGCCTCGGCGGTAAAAGAACCCGCAGAAACAGGTAAACCGCGGAGGCGCAGAGAACGCAGAGATTACGCAGAGTTGAATTAAGGCACCACCGAATCACGCCGTTGCTTGACTGAATTAGAAACGCTAGGCTAGTCTGCATCAGTTATTTACCGCACTCACCGGATTCATTTGGGGCCGTAGCTCAGCTGGGAGAGCGCATGACTGGCAGTCATGAGGTCAGGGGTTCGATCCCCCTCGGCTCCACCATCATTTTTCAACCACCAGCTTAGGCGGCGTCATTAGTGTTAGCGCTCGTAACTCGGGAGCTGCAAATAATCGTTGCTTTCTCCTACTGACAGTGCTTAAGATTTCATCGCGTAGTAGTACAAGGCCTTCCTGGGTGCGAATTCCGATTTTTCAAATCTGAACAGTCCTCATTCGTTTC
>DASTTS010000233.1:0-3416 GCA_035760085.1 Pyrinomonadaceae bacterium | reverse complement strand
GACTGTCCCTCGTTGATGAGAATCTTTCGCAGCACGCCGTTGCTGAGCGCCTGCATTTCCATCGTGGCTTTGTCGGTATCGATTTCGGCGAGCGGCTCGCCCATGGAGACCTTGTCTCCCTCTTTCTTTAACCAACGCGAGATCTGACCCTCCTCCATCGTTGGGGAGAGCTTCGGCATGATTACTTTGGTTGCCATAATCTGTCTAATCTGTGGAAAAGGATTAATCCAAATACGCGACTTCGCGCACAGCAGCGACGATACGCTCAACATCAGGTATCGCGAGGTTCTCGAGATTCTTCGCGTACGGCATCGGCACATCCGCGCCCGAAACTCGCTTCACCGGCGCGTCGAGATAATCAAACGCACGCTCCATGATCTCCGCGCTGATCTCCGCGCCCACACCGCAAATCGGGTGCGACTCTTCCGCTATCACGACACGATTCGTCTTCTTCACTGACTCGATAATCGTGTTAATGTCCAGTGGCCGAATAGTTCGCGGGTCAATCACCTCGCACGAAACACCCTGCTCTTGAAGTTTGTCGGCTGCTTTCAGCGCGAGCGGCACCGTCAAGGAGCGCGCGACGATCGTCACGTCTGTTCCTTCACGTTTGACGTCAGCGACACCGAGCGGAATCGTGAAATCAGGATCGTCCGGCACCTCGCCCTTGTTGCCGTACATTCGTTCCTGCTCGATGAAGATCACCGGATCGTCGTCGCGAATTGCAGACTTCAACAAGCCCTTCGCATCCGCCGGTGTTGACGGCATTACGACTTTCAAGCCAGGGAAGTATGCGTACCACGACTCCAGCGCCTGCGAGTGTTGCGACGAAACCTGGAACGCCGAGCCGCCCGGACCACGAAACACGATCGGAATGTTGAACTGTCCGCCCGACATGTAAAGCATCTTCGCAGCGGAGTTGATGATCTGATCGGTAGCCAGAATCGAGAAGTTGAACGTCATGAACTCGATGACGGGTCGCAGTCCTGCCATCGCCGCGCCGACACCCAGGCCGGCGAATCCGAGCTCGGTGATCGGTGTGTCGATGACTCGCTTACTGCCAAAATCATGCAGGAGGCCTTTGGTCACTTTGTAAGCGCCGTCGTACTGGGCGACTTCCTCGCCCATGAGAAAAACTTTTTCATCCCGGGCCAGCTCTTCACGGAGGGCCTGGTTGAGTGCTTCGCGTATCGTAATTGTTGCCATATTCAGGTTCTATTTGCGGCCAGGTTCGATCGGGTTCGCGTAGATATCGGTGTAGAGCTCAGCCGGATCCGGCAGCGGACTCTCTTCAGCAAAACGCAGTGAGTCTTCAACCTCTTCATGTATCTTGCGGTCGATCTCGTCCAACGCTTTCTGGTCCACAATCTTTTCTTCGAGCAGCGTGGCGGCGAAGAGCTTGATGGGATCGCGCTCCTGGTACTTCTCGATCTCAGCTCGCGTGCGATAGTTGCCGGGGTCAGACATCGAATGGCCCATAAAGCGATAAGTGCGAATCTCTAGCAGTGTCGGCAGGTAATCTTTGCGTGCTCGTTCGACTGCACGCAGCGTCGCTTCGCGAACAGCGAGGACGTCCATGCCGTCGACAAATTCAGCCGCCATCTCGTAAGCACACGATTTTTGCGCGATGTTCTGCAAAGACATTGCTCGGGCGAGCGACGTGCCCATGCCGTACTGGTTGTTCTCGCAGATGTAGATGCAGGGCAGCTTCCAGAGCTGGGCCATGTTCAGCGATTCGTGAAACGCGCCCTGGTTGACTGCCGCTTCACCGAAGTAACAGAGCGTCACCTGATCCGTGCCGAGGTATTTCGTTGCGAAAGCGGTTCCGGTTGCGAGTGGAATCTGACCACCGACGATCGCGTGACCGCCGAAAAAACCGAGGCTCTTGTCGAACATGTGCATCGAGCCGCCTTTGCCCTTCGAGCAGCCCGTCGCTTTGCCCAGCAACTCGGCCATGATCGCGCGGGCTGACATGCCTTTGGCCAGCGCGAGGCCGTGTTCGCGATAGCTGGCGAGCACGTAGTCATCTTTTCTGATGGCGGAAATCGTGCCAACGCCGACTGCTTCCTGGCCGATGTAAAGGTGACAGAAGCCACCAATCTTGCCGGCAACGTAGGCTTCCGCCGACTTCTCCTCGAAGCGACGGATCAGAAGCATTTGCCGGTAAAGCTCGATCAGTTGATCGTGGCCGAGACCGCTGACACGATCTTTCTGACGTTCTTTGGCCTGGTCTTGTTCTTGTTTAAGGAGCTGAGGGTCTACTTCCGTGGGTACGTCCATCACGCCGGCGCCTGTAGAGCTCTGCTGCTCTTCGGCTTTGGCGGCTGAAGGTGGTGCTGCTGTTTGTTTGCTCATGAATCGTCGGATTATAAGCCAAGAAGCTAGAGAACAAAAATATAGGCCCTATAGGACTTATAGGACCTATTTCTCAGCTCTGTAGGCGTTTGATTTTAGGTCATCATGTCGATCGCGCCTACGCCCGCGCCTGCGACCGTAAGGATTGCTTTGCGGCTGTTTTTATCGGTTTGCATCCGGCGTGCGGCGGCGCTCAGAAGCTCTTCGCTCGTCTCACCATCATCCGGGAAACACGCGACGCCCAGGCTGACGCCGAGACCGACCATCGTGCCGTTGCGCACGGAGAATAGTTGGTCCTCGACCGCATTCCGCATTCGTTCGCTGATCGAGACCGCCATCTTGCTCGACGCCATCGGCATGATCGCGACAAATTCATCGCCGGCATAGCGCGTCAGGATGTCCATCTGCCTGAGCTCACGACGAACTACGCCAGCGACACTCGCCAGCAGGCGATCCCCGATCGAATGGCCGTATTTGTCGTTGACGATCTTGAAGTCGTCGATGTCCATACAGACCACTGCGACGGGCTCGCGGTTCATCCGCTGGCACTCGGCAATACGTTGTTCGAGCATCATGTAGAAGCCACGGGCGTTCGGCAGCTCGGTCAACGGATCGATAAGGGCGCTGTCGCGCGTCTTCTCGTAAGTCAGCGCGTTGTTGAGAGCGCTCGACGCGTGCTGGCAAACTGATTCCAACAACCGCACGTGCTCCGTCGAGTATGAAGTTCGACTTTGCGAATAGAGCGCGATCGCACCGAAGGCGCCGTCTTCACGTTGCAACGGCGACACCAGCACGCCGCGAAAACGTTTTACGACTTCGTCGGGAATGCCGATCAGATCCAGATCCGGCGACGCGTTACACATCGAGCGCGCGTTGGCGATCACCCAACCGGTGATCCCGTCGCCGATGTTGATGCGACGTTTCTTGAAGACTTCAACTTCTTCGCCTACGACGTGCGCCGCGATCGCTTTGCCTGATGGATCGTCGACGAGGTAAATGACGCAAGTGTCAAACGGCACGATCGCGCGTAACTTGTTAGCGACGAGCGTCACCGTGTCACT
>DASTTS010000232.1:0-7068 GCA_035760085.1 Pyrinomonadaceae bacterium | reverse complement strand
GGCCAGTCGTAAGTAATCAACGCCTGGAGCGCGTCCTTCGAGATTCCGGAAATGAACCGTCCGGTCTTCTGTTTGTAGTGCTCGAGGAAATGGATCACGAGCGGATGAATGTCTTCGGGTCGCGTACGCAGAGGCGGCAGCTTAATCGGAAACACTGACAGCCGGTAGAACAGATCCTGCCGGAAACTCCCGAGATCGACCGCGCGTTTCAAATCGACATTCGACGCCGCGAGCACACGCACATCAGTCTTAATCACTTCACTACCACCAACACGCATGAACTCGCCATCCTGCAACACGCGCAACAGTTTCACCTGCGCCGATGGACTCATCTCACCGACTTCATCTAGAAACAACGTCCCGCCATTTGCTTCTTCAAACCGGCCACGCCGGAGCATACGCGCGTCAGTAAACGCGCCCTTCTCGTGACCGAACAACTCCGACTCGAGCAACGTTTCGGGAATGGCACCGCAATTTAGTTTGACGTACGGCTGGTCTTCGCGACCGGAGTTGAAATGGATCAAATTCGCGAGCAATTCTTTGCCCGTGCCCGATTCACCTTCGATCAAAACCGTGGTCTGCGTGTCGGCAACGCTCAACGCGAGCTCGATCGCGCGACGTATCGCAGGAGCCTGACCGATGATGCGTTCTTCACCGTAACGCTCGTGCAGCGCGGTGCGGAGGTGAAGGATCTCGGCTGACAATTGATCGCGCTCCAGTGCAGTGCCGATCTGATCGGCGATGCCTTCGACAAGCGCGACTTCGTGATCTTCAAAACCCTCGCGCGGCTCGCTCCAGACGAGTCCGAGTAGGCCAAACGGTTGTCCACCAACTCTGACCGGCGCAACGAGCGCCGCACGTCCACCCAGCACTGCGTTAAAAGCGAGTCGCCACGTAAACGGCAGATCAGTTTCGAGCAGGCGGAACGTTTTCCCCTGCGTGAGCACTTCGACCATCGCGGGAAACGTGGTCAAGTCGATCGACTTTCCATGCGTGTCGAGAAGTCCGTGAACCGAATCAACCGCTGCGTTGGGCGCGGCCTTGAACGCCGCCAGATTCAAACGACTGCCCGAAGGCTCGAGCACTCCGAGCGCCGAATAATCAGCATGTACGAGTGCAATCGCCCGCTCCAGAACGAGCGACGACACTTCGCCAAAATCCGAGCGCGCATTCAAAGCATTCGCGATCGACAACAGCGCCCGCTTCGTTTCGGCTTCGCGTTCCTTGTCAGTGAAAAGTTTCGTGTATTGATAACCGATCGCGATCTGCCCCGCGATCGACTGCAAGAAACTTACTTCATCGTCGAGCCATTCGCGCGGCGAATGGGTGGTGTGTAGACCAACCAGGCCCAGCACGTCGTCGCCCAGCGTCACCGGCACAACCAGCAACGAGCGCGTACCGAGACTCGCCGCCAGATAGCGCACTTTCTGGTCCAGACCAGAAGCGGAGATATCGTCCAGTCGAATCGGCTTGCGCAGATCGACCTGCTCCTGGAGTTGTTTCAAGTCGAGCGGGATCACAGTGCCGAGACTCGACGGCACATCGTTCGACGCACGCCACTCGTGACTGATGCGCAGCTCGCTGGCAGACTTCAACTGGATCACGTCGCAACGATCGACGTTCATCATCCGGCCCAGCTCGGAGACGATGACGTTGAGGAAGCGATCCAGATTGATAGCGTGAGGCAGGACCATCGCGAGGCGATTGATAATCCCCTCGCGCGCCTCGTGCATTTTGATCTTACGTTCCAGAGAAAGCGATTGGGCGCTGTTCGACATTACGGACAATTTAACCACGGATGACACGGATAAAAAAATCAGATTTGGTTATCTGTATTATCCGCGGTTAATATAACCCTGTATGCCGATTTATGAGTACGAATGCAGGAAGTGTAAAGCCCATGTCGAGGCCTTCCAGAAGGTCAGCGACAAGCCGCTGACGAAGTGCCGCAAGTGCGGCGGGAAGCTGGAACGGCAGATCTCCGCGCCCGCGATTCAGTTCAAAGGTTCCGGCTGGTACGTCACCGATTACGCCGGAAAGACAACGAAAAGCGAGAAGTCTGAATCCGAGTCAACGAGCGATTCAAAATCTGACAAGACGGAAAAGAAGACCCAAGAGAGCTCCCCAAAGAAGACTTCCGACAAGCCTTCACCGAAAGCTTCAACCGGCGATTAGCCGTTCCGGGTTTCAACATGCGTTCGCAGTGTAAACTTCTGATCACGCTCCTCGTCATCGGACTGCTGTCAGTTTCGATGCTGGCCCAGTCCGGTGTTAAGCCAAACGCGAATGCGGCGGGAGGCGTGATGGTCGGCATCGTGGCCCGACGCGACAACAAGCAGACAAACCCGATCACGAGCAAGGAGCTTTCGGTTTACGACAACGGCATCGAGCAGTCGATCCGCAATTTCACTCCCGATCCTTCACCTGCACGCATCGTTCTTCTTGTCGATAATTCACTGACCATTCGCGCGGATGTCGAGAAGCTCGAACAGGCGGCGCGCGAGTTTGCTTACGAGATTTTCGAAGGCGACAAGCTGTTGATTGTTGGTTATGACGAACAGGCGGAGATCGTCTCTGACTGGACCGACGACGCGAAAGCGATCGAGTCGTCGTTAAAACTGTTTCGCAAGAAAGGGCAGCCGCACTTGTTTGACGCGATTCGCGCCGTGATCGAAGAAGCGATGCGGCCGATGCAGAATCTGAAGCGCATCATCGTGGTAATCAGCGACGGGCTCGATCGCGGCAGCAAAGCGACGTTCGAACAGACGCTCGCGGAGTTGCAAACAGAGAACATCATGGTCTATGCGGTGCAGGCCGTCGATCGCACGCGCGGCGCGATTCGACGCGACGTGCCGAAGCCGAAAGTCGTGATCGATAAGCTGGCTGAGGGCACGGGCGGGCAGATCTTTTCAATTGAGGAACCGCAAGTAGCTGCGAAGGCAATCTGCGATGAGTTACGTCAGAATCGTTACGTACTCTCGTACGTGCCGTCGAGTGCGCCGTTCGGGCAGGCGCGCAGTTTGTTGGTGGTTGGTAACGAAGGAATAACGGTCCGCGCGAAGTCGATGCAACAGCCGAACTAATCTTGTAAATCCTGTAAATCTTGAAATCCTGTGAAAGACTTAGACAGGATTTCAGGATTTGCAGAATTTACAAGATAGTCTCACGATCGCCGCGAATACAAATAAAACAACCCGCCCATAATCAATAAAATCAGCGCTTCCATGAAGATGAAGAACCTGATCGAGAACTCTCGATCCTCGGTGAACGCGTTCGAGAAAGCGACGTACGTTCCCATCAGCACACCGCCCACGATCCAGATCAACTTACGCTTCGTGTCCCACACTATTTAAGAATCCCTGACAACCAGTGCATCAGGTTGATCGTGTATTGCTTATTGTCGTTGCCCGGCACGTTCATGCCCATCGTGCGTTTGTCAGGACCTGAAATCTGCGCTGAGAGCATCGCCGCTTCACCATGGACCACCACGCGCCCTTTCCCAAACTTCAATGCAATCGCCTGAGCGCGACCGGCAGCAGAAGTTGACGTTTGGTCTGTGTAAGTCGGCCGATCACTTGCTGAATCGGCCAGCTTGAGAATCTCGATACTGCCTTCTGGTCCTTTCAACGATTGACCTGTAAAACTCCGCACGAGCTTGATTCGCTCATTCTCATTTCGTCCTTCAGCGATCGAGTGGTTTGCGAGGAGTTTATTTTCGCGAGAGAACAGCAGTTGTGTGGGACTGCCGGCCACCGAGTTTTCCGGATCGAACGTGTAACCCTTGCTCATGTCGACGCCGAAACGGCTCGACAGCGCCGCCGCAGCGCCACCGAACGGCGCGTGATCGGCAATCAGCAACAAGGCGCCGCCGTCTTTCACCCACTCGGCGACAGCGGCGATCTCTTCCTCGGTGAACGCTGCTTCGTCGGCGCCTTTGTCGTCGTCTTCTTCAGCGCCGAGGGCGTTGGCGATGACGAGAATTTTGAAACCGCTGAGCCTGGATTTGATGAAAGGCTGTCGATTGCGAACGACGTTGTAGCCGTCGTTCAACAGCAGATCGACAAATGGTTTATAGCGGCCGTCGGTGGTGTGGAAGTTGTGATGCGCCTCGTCGAACATTACGCGCGGGCCGTCTTTCTTATACGCCGGCCGGGCGACAGACGTATCAAACTCCGGATCGGCTTGCTGCTGCGCGAACGCCGGCACCAAACACACGAG
Organism: Pyrinomonadaceae bacterium; assembly: GCA_035760085.1. Lineage (GTDB taxonomy): Bacteria > Acidobacteriota > Blastocatellia > Pyrinomonadales > Pyrinomonadaceae > PSRF01. The sequence continues at coordinate 2,850 of DASTTS010000232.1, read as the reverse complement.
TAACGTTAAGATCGCGAGAAGAAGTCTCATAATCATGTTAATCCTGTCTAAGTCTATACAGGATTTACAAAATCAACCGGATTTTAGTTTCGCCAGCCGCTCAGCCGCCTGATGCAGCGTCTCATCTTTCTTACAGAAACAGAACCGCACCTGCTGCGCGCCGTCAGCGGGATTGCTGTAGAAACTGGATCCGGGCACACACGCCACGCCAACCTCGCGGATCAAATGCCTCGTAAACTCCACATCATCCGAAAACCCAAACTTCGAAATGTCAGTCATGATGTAGTAAGCACCGTCAGGCGAAAACGTCCCGAACCCTGCCTGCTCCAACACCGGCAACAGCATATCGCGCTTCAGCTGATACTCATGCTGTAACTTGTCGTAATACTCCTGCGGCAATGAGAGCGCGTAAGCGCCCGCTGCCTGCAACGGCGCCGCTGCACCGACAGTCAGAAAATCGTGGACCTTGCGAATGCCACTCGTGATCTCCGGTGGCGCGATGCAGTAACCCACGCGCCAGCCCGTCACCGAATAAGTTTTCGACATCGAGTTTACGACGACAGTTCGTTCGCGCATGCCGTCAAGCTGGGCCATCGAGATGTGTTTGATCTCTGCGCCTTCGCGCGGGTAGAGGATGTGTTCGTAAATTTCGTCCGTGAAGCACAGCGCATCGAACTCCTGGCAGAGCCCGGCGATGAACTCCATCTCGTCGCGACTGAAAACCTTTCCGGTGGGATTATTCGGATTGCAGACGATGATCGCTTTCGTTTTCTTATTGAACGCCGTACGCAACTGATCGCGATCGAAGCTCCAGTCAGGCGCGCGCAGCGGCACGTAGACCGGGTGCGCATCGGAAAGGATCGCGTCAGGCGCGTAGTTCTCGTAGTACGGCTCGAAGACGATGACTTCATCGCCTGGATCGACGGTCGCCATCATCGCCGCGATCATGCCCTCGGTCGATCCGCACGTGACTGTGATCTCCGCTTCGGGATCGATCTGGATGCCGAGATACGAATGCGTCTTGGCGGCAATCGCGTCGCGAAAATCTTTCGAGCCCCACGTGATCGCGTACTGATTGATGTCCTGTTCGATCGCTTCCATCGCGCGGCGCTTGATGTCAGCGGGCGCGGCAAAATCAGGGAAGCCCTGCGAGAGGTTCACGGCGCCATACTTCAACGCCTCGCGCGTCATCTCCCGAATCACCGATTCGGTAAACGAACTCGCTTTTTGCGACACATACTTGCTCTTTGAGGGTGATGGGCTGGTCATAGGGAAGCAATTTAAGCACAGATTACACGGATTTAAGGAATGATCTGTTCGCCGGCGGCCTCGCGTTTGAGTTGGGTGAGTATTGAACGGATCGCGGCCGCATAGCTGCCGTTTGGCGCTAACTCAAGATACTTTTCGTACGCAGTTACGGCTTCCTTAGGTTTCTCGACTCGTTCGTACGCAGCGCCGAGCATCTGGTAGATCACGGGCTCGCTGTCTGAAAGTTGGGCCAGCGCCTTTTTATATTCGCCGATCGCTTCTGCAAACTGGCCCTTGTCTTCGTAAACTTTCGCCATACCGACATAGGCTTCGGGTTGCACGCCGCCAGCTTCCCTGATCGCGCGGCGAAACGATCGTATCGCATCGTCGTCAAACGCTTCTTCACGATAGATGCGACCTTCAACTGCCGACGCTTCCGCGTACGACGGCCGCGTTCGTCGCGCCGCCTCGATCGCGGCATGTGCTTCTTTGAACTCGTTGAGGTCCATCAGCACGCGCGCGAGGCCGAGTTGTGCTGCGGGATATGCGGGACGAAGTTTGATCGCTTCGCGATAAAGATTAGCAGCGTTTTCCTGCGACGCCTGGTCGCGGGCTTTTTCGCGTGCGGCTTCGGCTTCCTGAAATTTCAATTCCGCCGGATCGGTTGTGGTAACAAGCTTCACCGCGAGCGCGCGACGTCCGGGAAGTAACGCGGCAGTAGTTTCTTTGAAACCCCTGGCGCGAACGCGAACTGAATGTCGACCAGCAGAGACTTTGGTGAGTGTGAGTTTGCCTGAGGCGTCCGTGGTTCCACGTCTGATCTCATCGATCCAGACGATTGCGTTCGGTTCAGTTGTGATTGTCAGCGGAGCTTGCGCATGAATCGAGGGCGCGACGAATAAAAACAACAAAACCAGAACGACGAACTTCATCTTGCAAGTAAATCCGGTTTTAAGATCCGTGTTATCCGCGGTTTATTCTTCGCCGCTACCCGTAACTCTTCGTTTTCTCACGTCCGGACTTGCCGCGCGCGACCCGACTTCCGGACGGAAGTTTCCCTTGTCATCGTAAAGTCGCAGGTATTGTAAACGGTTTCGCACCACGCCCTGAACGTAGCCACGCGTCTCTTTGAACGGCACCGCCTCGGCCCACTCATCAATCTCGAACGGCAGCGACGCCTTCCACTGCACGGCGCGCAGCGGCCCGGCGTTGTAAGCCGCCGCCACATATTCGATGCGCCCAAACTTATCGATCTGATCGCGCAAGTACGCCGTGCCGAGCTGAATGTTCAAACGTGGCTCATAAAGCGATTCGGCTGTGATCTCACGACCTACGCCATATTTTCGTGCGGTGAGTCTCCCGGTTGGAACCAGCACCTGCATTAGCCCGTAAGCATTCGCACTGGAACGGGCGCGCGTCATGAAGATCGTTTCCTGACGAATCAAACCCGCGACCTGATAGGGATCGAGATTGCGCGCCTTCGACTCCTGCTGGATGATGTCCCAGTAATTGAGCGGGTAAAACACGTCCCACTGCTCGCGCGTCATCTCTTCCGGCTTCATCTGCGAGTAATCCGGAAAACTGCGCCGTAGCGTGTTCAGT
>DASTTS010000231.1:0-4255 GCA_035760085.1 Pyrinomonadaceae bacterium | reverse complement strand
CAACTCCTTGAGAATCGCCGGCAGTTGCTCGGTCAGGACCATCGCGGACGCACTGCCGATCCTGAGTCGCCCGCGCTCGGCCCCGGCCAGCTCTGCAATCTCATCGAGAGCAGCGTCATGTTCGCGGAGGATATGACGCGCACGCCGCAGAAGCTGCTCGCCCGCTTCCGTCAGGATCACGTGGCGCGGGGCACGAACAAACACCTTCGCCCCGATCTCAGTCTCCAGCTGCCTGATCTGCATGCTAATTGCCGCCTGGGTCACGTGTACTCGCAAAGCTCCGGCAGTAAACGTGCCTGATTCAGCTATCGCCACGAAGGCGCGTAATTGTCGAATTTCCACAACAGCAGGCTCCCCGATATCAAGATGGATTATCGTAATAATAAAATCTTTTAGTTTCCATTATAAATCAGCGAACCCTAGAATAATCAATAATGTTAAGTGGATTGTTTTCTAGTCGGTCCAAGCCCCAACGGTGAGTACTGAACGACGAACAGCAGATCTCTCTCCGGCTAGACGCTTGCTCACGCAGAACTCGGTGGTCGGTGTTGACGGCGGCGGAACCAAAACCGAAGCCGTAATCATGGACGCGAACCAGCGAGTGATCGGCGAGGGCCGCGCCGGACCCTCCAATCCTTTGCGAGTAGGAATTGCAGGAGCCGCAGCCGCCGTGCGCGAAGCGATCGACAGCGCGTGCGCGTCGGCGAAGCTGCGTCGCGGCGATCTGATTGCCGCGCAGATCGGGCTTGCGGGCGCGCGTCGTCGCGAGTTGCGCGAGCGTATGCGCGAAACGCTGATGCCGCTTGGTGTCGGTGAGATCGAAGTTGTTACTGACGCAAACATCGCGCTTTATGGAGCAACGAACGGCGCACCGGGCCTGGTTGTGATCGCGGGAACGGGATCGATCTGCTGCGGCATCAATGCGCGGGGCCGGCGTTTTTGCGCCGGCGGTTGGGGACCTATCGCGGGTGATGAAGGTGGCGGTGCGTGGCTCGCGCGTCGCGCGCTGCGCGCGGTCGCTTATGCCTTTGACGGGCGTGGTCCAAAGACTGAGCTTACCGAACACGCGTGTTCGTATTTTCACGTAACCAGTCCAGACGATCTGACGACTGCGATCTACGCGCCGACGATCACGAACGAGCGCCTCGCGGGTTTTGGTAGGGACGTTGTTGACGCGGCGAAGTCAAATGACGCGGTCGCGCTTCAGATCGTTGCTGACGGCGGCACTGAGCTCGGGCTCGCGGCAGTTGCAGTGATTCGAAACTTGCAGATGGAGCGCGAGCGTTTTCAGATCGCGTACGTTGGTGGCGTGTTCCGATCGGCCGGCGAACTAATGCTCGACACGTTGCGCGGCGAAGTACGGAAGGTCGCGCCGCGAGCGTATTTCGAGCCGCCTCACTTCGCTCCAGCCGTGGCTGCCGCTAGAATGGCGCGTGATCGCATCAACCATATCGCTCTCGCCGTCTGATATGACAACCGAAACCGCGCTTCCAATCACCGAGCAGGAGAACCCACGCTCGAAAGATCTCAGTTCACAGTCGACCGCGGAGATCGTTGCGCTCATGAACGAGGAGGACGCGACCGTTGCCGCAGCAGTAAAGCGTGTGCTTGGCGATGTCGTGAAGGCAGTTGATGAGATTGTCGCCAGGCTTTCGCAAGGTGGACGACTTTTTTATACAGGCACGGGGACATCGGGACGTTTGGGTGTGCTCGATGCGTCTGAGTGTCCGCCGACGTTTGGCGTGTCGCCTGAGCTGGTCCAGGGTGTGATTGCCGGTGGTTATGATGCGTGCTATCGCGCGGTCGAGGCTTCGGAGGATGATGCGGACGCGGGTGCGGTTGATTTAAAGGCGCGTGGCTTCGGGCCGGGTGATGTGCTGGTGGGAATCGCGGCGTCGGGGAGGACTCCATATACTGTCGGCGCGGTGAAGTTTGCGCGTTCGATTGGGGCTTTTACAGTTGGGTTGACGTGTGTGCCGGGGTCGGCGGTTACGGAAGCGGCCGAGTTGAGTATTGTGCCGGTAGTTGGACCAGAGGTGCTGACGGGATCGAGCCGGCTCAAGGCCGGGACCGCGCAAAAGATGGTCTTGAATATGATTTCGACGGCGACAATGGTGCGGTTGGGGTATGTGAGCGGCAATCGCATGTCTAATTTGCAACCGCGGAATGTGAAGTTGCGCGAGCGTGCCGTGCGGATTGTGATGGCTGAGAGTGGAGTTGATGAACAGACTGCGCGGGCTGCGCTGGAGTCGTCGAAGTGGGTTATTCAAACCGCGTTGACCGGATTACAGGATTTTCAGGATTAACAAGAAATGAAGGCTCTCGATCTGATCATTATCTTTGGGTACTTGATCGGGATCGTCTTGTTCGGTACGTGGTTTGGGCGGAAGCAGAAGACCACTGCCGATTACTTTCTCGGCGATCGCTCCGTCCCCTGGTGGGCCGTGGCGTTTTCGATCGTCGCTACTGAAACGTCCACGATCACATTCATCTCGATTCCGGGCGTGGCCTTCGCGCGTGGCGGCAATTTTGGTTTCCTGCAACTCGTCTTCGGTTACTTACTCGGACGCATCGTCATTTCGATCCTCTTCATTCCGTCCTATTTTCGCGGCGAGTTGTTGACAGTCTACCAGCTTCTTGATCGACGTTTCGGTGGGAAGATCAAGATGGTGGCGGCATCGCTCTTTGTCGTGATGCGAAATATCGCGGATGGTATTCGATTGCTGCTCACTGCGATCGTTCTCGCCGCTGTCTACGCTGCTTTCCAACCAAACGCGAATGCTGAACCGATCATTATCCTCTCGATAATTTTGATCGGCGTTGCGATGATCATCTTCACGTACTTCGGCGGCATGGAAGCGGTGATCTGGGTGGAGGTTGTGCAACTGGGGATCTACATCGCGGGTGCAATCGCCGCTGCGATCGTTCTTATCAATTCGATTGACGGTGGCTTTGCCGCGGCGAGCTCATTCGCGCAGCAGTACGGCAAATACTCGCTGTTTGATTTCTCGCTCGACCATACGAAGACGTTTACGTTCTGGTCCGGATTAATTGGTGGCTGTTTCCTGACGATGAGCACACACGGCACGGATCAGTATCTCGTGCAGCGTTATCTGTGCACTGATCATCCGCGCAAAGCGACTGTTGCTTTACTGACGAGTGGTGCGATTGTGCTGGTGCAGTTTATTGGATTTTTATTTATCGGCGTGTTGCTGTTTGCGTTCTACCACCCCTTCACCGATCCGTCTTACGCGACTGCCGCCAACACGGCTTTTCCGTTCACTGGCGGCGACCGTGTGTTTCCTGACTTCATCACGAAGTACATGCCGACAGGACTCTCCGGTCTTGTCGTCGCAGCCATCTTCGCAGCGGCGATGTCGTCGTCGTTGAATTCGATTGCGGCAACAGCGGTTAACGATCTTTACAAGCCGTTCCGGCCTAATCGCGCTGACAAGCATTATTTGAAAGTTTCCCACGTGCTGACGCTCGTGTGGGGAGTCGTTCAGATTGCTGTGGCGCTTGCGGTGCGAAACCAGCCAGGCTCGGCATTGAGTATGGCGCTGTCGATCGCGTCGCTCATCAACGGTCCGATTCTCGGCGTGTTTCTGGTTGGGACGTTTTTGCGTCGCGTGAGTCAGCCACCGGCATTGATCGGCATGCTCGTGAGCATCGTTTCGATGCTATACGTGTTTTTTGCTACGAAGATTGCCTGGACGTGGTACGTGTTTCTCGGAAGCCTGATCACATTTGTGGTGGCGTGGGCGGCGAGCTTCGCGTTCTCGCCGGCAGCGATAGGTCCTTTAGGACAAATAGGTCCTGTTGCGGAGGAGGATTAAACAATTTGCCTAAACTGAATCGTTATTATGCCGCGATCCTAATCGCGATCCTGATCGGCCTCGCGGCAATGCCGGCGCGACCGCAGGAGCATTTGAAATTCAGCGCCTACAAACGCGAGCCATCGTCAAAGGCGGTGAAGTGGGCCAACGAGCAGCTTCGCAAGATGTCGCTCGAAGAGAAAGTCGGGCAACTCATCTCCGTTGGCGTGAATGCAACTTTTCTGAACCAGGACTCCGACGCCTATCGCTCACTCAAGCATCAGATCGAAGACAACAAAGTTGGCGGCATAATTCTGTTTCGTGGTCCGGTTTACGAGTCAGTGATACTCGTGAACCGCATGCAGCAGCTCGCGCGTTAACCGCTGCTAATCTCCGCGGATCTAGAGGCCGGCGCAGGTATTCGTTTTGACGACACGGTA
>DASTTS010000230.1:0-4619 GCA_035760085.1 Pyrinomonadaceae bacterium | reverse complement strand
GTTTCCTAAAATAGAGCGAGCATCCGGGTTGCCGATCGGGAGCCGCAAACGACATGTATGCGTTTCTTCAGGAATAAGCCAGCCCGTGCGAGAGTTGAATCGTTGATCCGTTGAATCGTTAATACAAGTCGATGTAACGAGCTTACGGGTTACGATTCACGCGTTCTTTGTAAGCATCCGGCTATTCGCGTTTATTCGCGGTTAATTAAACGAACCGATTTCACAGCTGGCAACCGCGCCCGCTCTAACCGAGGTTTGCCCCATGCCAAACGTTCCTGGTCTGCGCAGTTGCTACGATAAAGTGGGGCGTCTCGTTTATTTCGGGCGAATGCTGGATAAAATCCGCCTCCATGCTGTGGGCCAACTCCCGCCCGCTTATCACGATTACCTCGGCGACACGCAATTCTTCACTCTCGACGGACGTTGCTGCCGCTTTCTCGGCGTCTCCTACTCTGAGATCAAGCGCCATGCGCTCGCCGGCGAGAAGGATGAAGCCGTGCTGACGTGGGCGCACGCCCACGGCACGCCGCGCACCGACGAAGAATGTCACGTCTGGAACCGCTTCATCGTTAAGCTCGGTTGGCGCGACGAACGCAGCCACGTCCTTCGCGAGCGCATCCAGGAGAGTGGCCTAACGGGTAAACCGATCGAGACCCTCATCGATCACATCGAATTCGACGAAGGTCGCGACCCGGTCGCCGAACGCGCTTGGGAGAAGATTTGAAGGGTCCGCCGCACCTCTTACTTCCTACTTCAAAATTGAGGTAGTAAATAGGGGTCAGTCCTCACTTTTGACACAATCACCGAAGACTAGAACGAAGACGCGCCGTGTAAAAGGGTCCGCCCCACGCGATCGCAGCCGGCTGGAAATGGGTTTTGATCATGCTCGTGGTTTTGCTCCTCATTTCGGCGATGCAAGTGGCGGTGGTGCGATTCCGCGTAAATCGCTTCGCTCCACGCGGCCTTGGCCTCTTCCAGCAAGGTGGGCGAACGCTTTTACGTGGTAAAAAGCTCTCCTCACGCGGCTCTCATCAGGGGAATTCGTCTGAGATAATGGCGCAATTGAGCGCGCAGGAATGGAGCGAACGGGATGAGCGACACAGAAGGTAAAGCTGCGAGGGAAGCAGCGAGCGAGTGTGGGAAACGACCGAGTTTCAAACGGCGCCCCGCCCGGCTCTTTAGGAATCTCTCGCGGCCCTCGGCGTCTTCGCGCTCCGTATAAGCCTCATAATAAATGAGCTTCCACGGACCGCGTGATTTCGTGGCAAAGCTCTCGCTGTCTCGATGCTCCTTTAAGCGCGCGCGCAGGTTGGTTGAAAAGCCAATGTAGAAACCGGAATCGCTCTCCGACCGTAACACATACACATAAAACACCGCATGACGATAAACCGACGAGACCGCGTGAGGCGAAGCCTTTTACGCGGACATCTTAGCATCCGGTTGACCTTCTTTCTGCGAACTGTTTGGACGAATATATGAAAACATTAAAAACTGCTTTGACCCTGGTGGCAGTCTTCGCTGCCATGAATGCAACTTCGATGAAGGCCGATCAACCGCACATGGAGCGAGCGATTGAGCTTTTGCGCCAGGCCCGCGCCGAAATTCAAGCCGCCTCGCCTACCAAAGGGGGCCACCGCACGACCGCGCTTGAGCACATCACCCGCGCGATCGATCAGCTTGAAAAGGGCATTTTATACGATCGTCAGCACTAGACTCGCTATTCGTGAATCCGGAGTTTGCTTGCGACAAGGCTCCGGGAGGGGTTGGGGTCAAATCTCAACATTTGACATTCCGTTGTGTGAATTCGCCGATCTGTTGCCGAGATAAGTAGAATGAGACTGAGTGCGCGAGGCTCTTCGGGCATTGTCGACTAACAAGCATTTCGACAAGGTCCTAATGTCAAATGTTTAGACGCGACCCCCGATTTGCCCATCCTTTTCTTAGCTCTGATCCTTTTTCTACCCTTTTCTTCTGACCCTTCTGATCCTCTTTGTTTTTTCGTCGGAAGAAGATGCCATTTATCCTCCCAATGCCACTGGATTCAATTTCCAAATGGCAAAGCACAAGGCTGTGGCAAATGTCACCCATGCCAGATAAGGCAGGAGCAGAGCACCAGCCAGAGTGCGCGCGCGCAAGAATGCGGCAAGGGTGCATGACAGTAACACCCAGAGAATAAGAATCTCATAAAAGGCCAGCGCTCCCTTATGCCAGAAAAAGAATAACCAGCTCCAAAGAGCGTTAACGATCAGCTGAGCGATGAATAGCCAAAGGGCTATCCGGGATTCACGAAATCCGCGCTGTCTCCATACAAGCCAGGCAGCGATTCCCATGAGTAAATATAAGACGCTCCAAACTGGTCCAAAAACCCATGCAGGCGGAGCCCACTCCGGACGTAACAGCTGTTGATAAAAAATACCGGCGTTGACCGAAGCCACGGCACCGACACCAGCCGCCGCAAACGAGAGAAGAAGCCAGCAAGCAAGGCCAATAACCTGCCTGATTGTCGAGAGACGTGTCATCGACAGTTACTCTTCCTACGCAAAGCCGCTCGCGTGATTCCCCGTAGCATACCGGCGAATACCGACCGGTGCAGTGGGAAGAGCGCGTACCAGTAGCCAAGACCGGCCCATCCTACTGGATCGAAGATTGCGGTCTGCCGTATCGTGGTTAACAAGCCATCGCGCGTGACCTCGAACTCAAGCCAGGCTCGTCCAGGCAACTTCATCTCCGCCACAAGCCGAAGACGGCGATCGGGCTCGATCACTTCAACCCGCCAGAAATCAACAGTGTCCCCGACGTGGAGTAGCGTAGGATGCGGCCGACCTCGCCGCAGGCCTGCCCCACCGACTAACAAGTCAAGGAACCCTCGCAATCGCCACAACCCGTTCCATCGGTACCACCCGGTGGCTCCGCCGATCGCCTGAATCGGCGCGAAAGCATCTGCGGCCGGTACATCGACGCTCACGGTCCGCGAATCCACGAGACGCGGGCCGAAGCGCACTCCACCCCACGAGTGGGGCTCACCGGACGAGGAGAGAGCATCGGACCAACGCGTCTCCGCGAACTCCCGGTCTTCGGCACCAAGGGCTCGTCGGATCGCCTCCCCAATTCCGACCGGACGAACCGCGAAGGTCTTCAGCGCGGCGGCGTCGCGAAGTACCGTCGGGTGGATGATGCTTTCGATGAGCTTGCGTCCGACGCGGGCGTACAATGGCGTGACCAGCCCGAGCCACAGGCTCGACAGGTAAGGTGTGAGTACGGGCACCGGTAGCATGTAGCGTCGCAGTCCGCGTTGCCGCGCGTACTCGCGCATGATGTCGCCATAGGATACCTGATCCGCCCCACCGACCTCGTAGACGGCGTACTCGGAGATAGGCAGGCGAAGCGCCGCCAACAAATATTCCAACAGGTCGCCGATGGCGATGGGCTGCGTCAACACGCTGACCCACTTCGGCGTGATCATGATCGGGAGTCGCTCCACCAGCGACCGAATCATCTCGAATGACAGGCTTCCCGAGCCGATCACAACTGAGGCACGAAACTCGAGTACCGGCACGCCGGATTCGCGCAGGATTCGTCCCACCTCGTGCCGGCTGCGGAGGTGCGGCGAGAGTCCTTCTTCGTCGCGGCCCAGTCCCCCCAGGTAAATGATGCGTCTCACCCCTGCGGCCTTCGCTGCCTGGCCGAAGTTGCTGGCGGCGATGCGATCAGCTTCCTCGAAAGAGCCGTGCGAGCCCATCGAGTGCACCAGATAATAGGCGGCATCAACTCCGCGCAGGGCGGTGCCGAGACTGGCGCGATCAAGGAGATCACCCGCGACGACTTCCGTTGAAGCTTCGGCCTTCTGCCTCAGAACTTCCGGCCGCCTGGCCAGGGTGCGAACGCGGTACCCCTGCTTCTCTAACACCCGCAACAGGCGCCCGCCGACATACCCAGTAGCGCCAGTGAGAAGAATCACTGAGCGTTCTGGGCTCATCGCTTCGCTGCTGATCCTGTTTTGAATTCGATATTCACAACTTTCGCGCGTCGTCCGTCGTCGAGTTTAATCTCAACGTTTGACATTCCATTGTGTGAATTCGTCGATTTGTTGCCGAGATAATTGGAATGAGGCTGAGTGCGCGAGGCTCTTCGGGCAAAATTGTCGACTAACAGGCATCATCCCGACAAGGTCCCAATGTCAAATGTTTAGACGCGACCCCCGATGTGCTAGCTCCAGTTGGGGGTCAAATCTCAACAGTTCACGCCACCCCCATTTGCCACCGCGTTACGCAGCAGCCACATGAGCGACGCTTTTACGTGGCCCTCAACATCTCTCTATTGAACAGTGGTCGCTCAGCCCATCCGGCAATCGTTTTCGTAAGCAACTCCAGGCGCTGTTGTCGCAGAGCCAGATCATGTTTCAATTGCCGCTCCACGCGCAGCCGCAGATTCTCCGATGGACCTGTTCGGGCGAAGTTCCATGAATCTTCGCGCGCGGCTTCGACCAGGCTTAATTCCAACGCGCGCACCGAGCGCGTCAATTCACCAAGGACCGAGCGCATCTGCGACAGGGTGGTGCCAACGCCGGGCGTGTCCGACAAATCACTGAGCGCCAGCAGAAGTTCCATGCGGGCAACGTC
>DASTTS010000229.1:0-8327 GCA_035760085.1 Pyrinomonadaceae bacterium | reverse complement strand
TCCTTCGCCATCAACGGCGCGAACGTCGCGAGGATCAAAACGTAAAGCGCAGCGAACGGTTGGATCACCGGCAGCAAACCTCCAACAGCCGCAAGCTTCGCCACGATGATCGAGAACTCACCACGTCCAAGCAACGTGAGTCCGACGTTGAATGACGTTGCTCCGGACAATCCCGCACTCTTTCCCGCTAACTGTCCGGCAATCACAACCGCGACAAGCGAAAGCAGCGCCGCGCCACTCGCAAGCCAAACTGCACCGCCCAAACTGAATGGATCAACCGACAGACCAAAACTGAAAAAGAACACCGCTCCGAAAAGATCGCGAAACGGCACGACCAGTTTTTCCAATCTCTGGCTGTGCTCTGTTTCGCCGAGAATCAGTCCTAACAGCAGTGCACCGATCGCTTCGGCCACGTGAATCAGCTCGCCCGCGCCGGCCAGCAGCAACAAACACGCAAACACAACGATCACAAAAACTTCGTTCGATGAAATGCGAAACAGCCGGTTAAGTAACGGCGTCGCCCAACGCCCGAGAACTATCAACCCGGCTATGAAGCCGAGCGCCAGCCCCGCCGACTTAAGCACGCCCAAAAACGAACTCGCACCACTCAGGACGATGCCTGACAGCAACGACAGATACACTGCGAGAAACACGTCCTCGTACATCGTTATGCCGAGTATCAACTCAGCTTCCGGATTCGCGGTGCGCTTGTAGTCGAAAAGGATCTTGGCGACGATGGCGCTCGACGAGATCGTCGTGATACCAGCAACCGCGAGCATCTCGACTGGAGAAAAACCTGTCAGGTATGCGTAAACAAGTCCGGCAGTGAAGTTGATACCGATATAGATCGTGCCGCCGATGAAGATCGAGCGACCCGCTTGCATCAAACGAGTCACACTGGATTCCAGTCCAAGGTAAAATAACAGGAACAGGACACCGAGCCGGCCCATGAAAGTGATGAGTGGCGCACTTTCAATAAACCGGAAATCCAACGCCCCGAGTTGTGGAGCGTGAGGGCCGACCGCCATACCGATCAGAATCAGAAACGGCACGTTTGAAATGCGCAGTTTTGCAGCAAGCCAGACGGCAACCGCGATGAGCATTAGTGCGAGACCGACCTGTAAAACCAGTTGGTCCATCGCTTAACCGACCCTTCCATTAACCAGCAGTTGTTTCAACGCCGCGATCGTTCGTCGATCGCCCGCGAGAATCAGTGTGGCGCCTTCGTTTAGTAACGTGTCTGCTTCAGGATTGAGTCGCTTAACACGATTGGGTTCGATGATCGAGACGATAGATGCTCCGGTGGCACTGCGCACCTGTAGATCGCGAATTGTCCTACCGATACACGCCGAGCCACCCGGGATCGTGTACCACTCGAGCAACAAATCATCGATGACCATCTCAGCCGAAGGCAGCGATTTCGGCACGTAAGTTAAGCCCCCGATGATGCCTGCGATCTGCCGCGCTTCACTGTCAGCCAGCGTCACGACTGAGGCGACGCGGTCGGGGTCTTTTCGCGTGAAGTGATAAAGCTCGCGCGTGCCGTCATCATGAATGATGATGACGATCCGGTCGCCGCTCGTCACCTCGACCTGAAACTTGTGCCCAACACCAGGCAGGGATGCTTCTCGAATTGTAGACATGGTTATGTCCTCCCGGATCTTTAAAGATGTAACGGCACGGGCGGCCACGGAGTGCCGCCCCTACAGTTGTTGTTCCGCGGCTAAATAGAAAAGGGGGGCGCGCGATCGGAGGGGAATGCGACTGCAAGAACAGCAGTGACGTTGATTGAGTGACGTTCATTCGCAGGCTGCCGGCGCGCTGAAAACTCGTTTGTGTACAGCGAGACCGGGCATGAAAGATCGATCGCAAAGCGCTTGCTACGCTTTTGCGCCTGAGCCGGAACGTCTAGAGGTCCATACTTGTGAACTGATGATTGTGAAACCCCGGCTACATCACCCTCAACACTTTGAGACACCGGAAACGGTGTCAGCCGCAGCCCTTCTCCAACAGAGAAGCACAACGCGGCCAAAGTCAGCAGGATGACGACAGACGAGAGTTTCATTACCCAGGCACTATATAACATTTTGTGTTTTTGTGCCTTTTTGTGGCTAAATTAAAAAAATGAAGACACTTGGAATTGTTGCGCATAGCGCTGAAGGCGCGGCTCTCTGTTACCTGACTGCGTGCAGGGAAGGTGGCGTCAAGCTTGGGACACATATGCACCCGACTATTGTAATGAGCTCAGTGCCAATGGCGCTGAGCATGCAGGGTTGGGAGACTGGGAATCATCAGGACGTAGCAAAGTATTTGTCGCAGGGTGTCGCGCTGGTCGCCGATGCGGGGGCTGATTTCTTTGTCTGCCCGGATAATACGGCGCACATCGTGCTCGAGCAGATCGCGGCAGAGCTGCCGCTACCGGGTTTGCACATCGCCGAGGTGGTTTGTCGCGAGATCATGAGTCACGGGTGGAAGCGTGTTGGACTGCTGGGGACCAAGTGGACCATGACCGGTCCGGTTTATGCGCGTGCGTTAGAGCAGCGCGGTCTCGAGCGCCTTGTGCCCGATGAGCCGGTGAGAGAACAATTGAACACGGCGATCTTTGACGAGCTCTGTCAATCGATCTTCAGTGCGGAGACTACTCAGCGGTTCGTCGATGCGATTGAGGATCTGAAGGCGAGAGGCGCTGAATGCGTGATCCTCGGCTGCACGGAGATACCGCTCATCGTCACGGAAACCAACTCACCGCTTCCTGTACTTGATTCAACTCGCCTGCTTGCGAAATATGCGGTCAAGGAAGCGACCAGCGATCGACCAATCGAAATCAAATCCGGATGGTTAGCAGTCTAGAGACAGGATTTACAAGATTTTTCAGGATAGACATGTAATCCTGATCAATCTTGTAAATCCTGTCCTCTGCGGAACATTATTCTTTAATGCGCGTCTAAGGAAGTCATGAACTTGAAACGGCGCAGTAGTGTGCTCGGGATCTTATATCTCGGGGTTCTCAGTATCTCCGCGTGCGCTTCAGCCAATACCGCCAGCACTCCAACAACCAACGCACCCAGGGTCCAACCCGAAAAAGCGGCAGTTAATTCGATGCCCGTGATTCATGTGTTCGTCGCACTTGCAGACAACGTCAACCAGGGTATCGTCCCGGTCTCGGCAAGTTTAGGGAACGGTGACAACACAGCGACCAACCTTTACTGGGGCGCAGCTTTCGGCATCAGAACGTTCTTCGCGAAGAACAAAGACTGGCAGTTGATCTCAGTCACACCGAATCCAACCGCGAGCATTTTAGAGCGCTGCATTTTCAAGCACCGGAGTACTACGACATTACTGGTCGCAGACGCTTACCGCGGCAAAGAAATTTCACAAACGATCTGGGATTTTCTTGAAGCCGCCGCAGGAAAACCAGGCGAGAAGCTAAAGGCCGGCAACGTGGAATTTCACAGCGGTGGCAGCGCAGATCTCGTCGCGTACATCGGCCATAATGGATTGATGGATTTCAATCTCCATTCTCACCCAAAGCAGCGCGACGAGCGTGAACGTCGTGCGATCATTCTTGCGTGCGCCAGCAAGCAATACTTTTCCACGGCGCTACAGCAAAGCGGTGCTACACCATTGCTTTGGACCACGAACCTGATGGCGCCCGAGGCATACGTTTTATCTGCCGCAATTGACGGCTGGATGAAGAAAGAGAGCGACGAACAGATCCGCCTGCGTGCTGCCGATGCTTACAACAAGTATCAGCGTTGCGGTGTGAGAGCAGCGCGTGGTCTATTTGCCACGGGTTGGTGATCCGCTTCCAGTTCAAGACGTCTTTGTTTCACCGCCACCGAAGAGCCGCTTAAAGAACCGCGCGATGATGGCCCAGAGAGCGCGAAAGGCAAGTGGAGCGGCGGCTACAGGTTTCGTTTCCGGTGGTGGTGCAGGTTGGACCACTGATTGAGCAGCAGACTGATCCGCCACCGGCGGCTGCGGTTCATCAACGACTTCCAACTGCTGCCTGACACATTTCGAAAACTCGCGAAACATTTGCCGCGAAACTTCTTCAATCATCCCGCGTCCGAATTGCACAATTTTTCCAACCAGATCGATGTCGGCATTAACGATAACCTCGCAACCTCCGGCAGCGAGTGGCGCGACCGTACTCAGCATCGACACCTTAGTTGATCCGGAACCACCTACTTCGCGCGCGTCACCCACCATTCGCACCTGATGTGTTTCCTCGTTTATGTCCGTGAACTTTGCCTGACCTTTATATGACATCGACAACGGCCCAACTTTTACCTTGATCGCGCCGAGAAACGTCCGCTCATCCTGTTGCTCGAGCAACTCGGCGCCCGGAAGACATTGAACTACTCGCTGCGGATCGATCAAATAGTTCCAAACCCGCTCAACAGGCGCTTTCACCTCGAAGCGTTCCTCAATCTTAAAGGCCATTGTTCACCTCCGCCGCCGACAATAGCATGGTAAAGAAGAATTTCTCACGCAAAGGCGCAAAGAAAGCAAAGACCGCAAAGCGCTACCGCGTTTCTAAGGTTTTCTTTGCGCCTTTGCGTCTTCCTTTGCGCCTTTGCGTGAAGTATTCTTCTTTGGTCCATGTTGACGTGACCGCGCCTGCCTCGTATGATCGTGCCCTTCCCAGTTGAATCGCTCAGCTTGAACGCAAAATCGAATCCGATGTGGAAAGGTTGCGCCCTATGATACCTCGGAGTTTTGAGTACTTCTCTCCAACCACGCTCGACGAAGCTATCGCCCTGTTAAAAAAGCTTGGTCCAGACGCGAAGTTGCTGTCCGGCGGCCAGAGTCTCATACCGATGATGAAGTTGAGACTGGTCTCGCCCGAGTACATCGTCGACATCAATCGCATACCCGGGCTTGACTACATTTCGGAAAGCGACGGTCACCTGCACATCGGCGCGCTTGCTCGCGAACACGAGCTTGAATCGTCAAACGCAGTGAAAACAAAATTTCCGATTCTGAGCGACACAGCAAAAGTGATCGCCGATCCGCTCGTGCGCAGCCAGGCAACGGTCTGCGGCAATCTCGCGCACGGCGATCCGGCGAACGATCATCCTGCAACAATGCTGGCCCTCGGAGCGACAGTAGTGGCAACCGGACCAAACGGACAACGACAGATTTCGATCGCAGACTTTTTCCCGGGCCTCTTCACTACCGCACTCGAACCCGAAGAGATTCTCACCGAAATCAGAATTCCCTTTCCGCCACCGCGCAGTGGCGGCGCGTATCTGAAGCTCGAAAGAAAAGTCGGCGACTTCGCAACCGCAGGCGTGGCTGTGCAAGTCACGCTCGATGATGCGGGTGCGTGCAAATCCGCCGGCATCGGTCTCACAAACGTCGGCATGACGCCAATCAAAGCGAAACAAGCCGAAGCATTTCTCGTGGGCAAGCAACTGGACGACGCCACGATCCAACAAGCCGCAGAGGTCGCAGCCTCAGAGTCGCAGCCAATGGACGACATCAGAGGCTCAGCCGATTACAAGCGCGATCTGGTCCGTGTTCTCACTGCACGCGCGCTCAACATTGCCTTGAACCGCGCCAAAGGAGGAGCGTAACGATGGCTAAAGTGCCTATCAAAGTAACTGTTAACGGCGCGGAACATACCGCCGAGATCGAGCCACGTTTACTGCTGGTCCACTTCCTTCGCGAAAACCTGCGGCTCACCGGCACACACATCGGCTGCGACACGAGTCACTGCGGCGCGTGCACAGTCGTGCTGGATGGTCGCGCGGTCAAGTCGTGCACAGTCTTCGCTGTGCAGGCTGATGGACGTTCGATCACGACTGTCGAAGGTCTCGAACAGGACGGCAAATTGCATCCGCTTCAGGACGGTTTCTTTCAGGAACATGGTCTGCAATGCGGCTACTGCACGCCCGGCATGTTGATGACCGGCATCGCCTTCCTGAAAACAAATAACAATCCCAGCGACGACGAAATCCGCCACGCGATTTCCGGCAACCTCTGCCGCTGCACGGGCTACGTCAATATCATCAAGGCATATCAATACGCCGCGCAAAAGATGCGCGAGGAGGGTGCATAGAGATGGCGCCAAAAACATCGCCAGAAATCGGTGGCATGGGCCACTCCGTCAAACGCAAAGAAGATCCGCGCTTCCTGCGCGGCCTCGGCAATTACGTCGACGACGTAAACCTGCCCGGTATGCTTTACCTCGACATCGTGCGCAGTCCGTACGCACACGCCACAATCAAAAACATCGACATCTCGAAAGCAACCGCGATTCCGGGTGTACTCGCAGTCATCACCGGAAAAGATCTGGAGAAGTACAACCTCCACTGGATGCCGACTTTGATGTCGGACACGCAGATGGTCCTGCCGGTCGATAAAGTGATGTACCAGGCGCAGGAAGTCGCCGCAGTGCTCGCAACTGATCGTTACATCGCGGCGGACGGAGTTGAAGCAGTTGAGATCGACTACGATCCATTGCCCGTCGTCGTCGATCCAAAGAAGGCCCTCCTGCCCGATGCGCCCGTTTTGCGCACTGACAAAAAGGACAAAAAAGACAATCACATCTGGCACTGGGAGTGGGGCAATCGCGAGGCCACCGATCAACTCTTCAATGAAGCGGAAGTCACGGTTAAAGAAGACATCTACATTCCGCGCATCCACGTTTCGTCGATCGAGACGTGTGGCTGTGTCGCACATTTTGACAAAGTCAAAGGCAAGTTAACTGTTTGGATGACGACACAGGCGCCGCACGCGATTCGCACGGTCTTTGCACTCGTCGCCGGACACGTGGGTCTTTCGGAAGAGAAGATCCAGATCATTGCGCCTGACATCGGTGGCGGCTTTGGCGGCAAAGTGCCGGTTTATCCTGGGTACGTTATTGCTGTTGCGGCGTCGGTGCTGACCGGCAAACCGGTGAAGTGGATCGAAGATCGCATGGAGAACCTTCAGGCCGATTCGTTTGCGCGCGACTATCACATCACCGCCGAGCTGGCTGGTAAAAAAGACGGCACGCTCACGGCGATACGGATCAAAACAATCGCGGACCACGGTTACACAGACGCGGCCGCGAATCCTTCGAAGTTTCCGGCCGGACTATTTCACGTCTGCACAGGTTCGTACGATCTGAAAGCAGCGCACGTCGAAGTCGATGGTGTTTACACTAACAAGCCGCCGGGCGGCATCGCGTATCGCTGCTCGTTCCGCGTCACGGAAGCCGTGCACACCATCGAGCGCATGGCCGACCTGATGGCCCACGAGCTCGGAATGGATGCGGCGGAGTTTCGGATGAAGAACTTCATCAAGCCGGAGCAGTTTCCGTATAAGTCGGCACTCGATTGGGAATATGACAGTGGTGACTACGGCAAGGCGCTACAACTGGCGATGGACCGTATCGGTTACGCCGAGTTGCGAAAGGAGCAGGCGGAGAAACGCGCGCGAGGCGAGTTGATGGGAATCGGCATCAGCAGTTTCACCGAGATCGTGGGTGCTGGTCCATCGAAACATTTTGACATCCTTGGGATCAAGATGTTTGACAGCGCGGAGATTCGTGTTCATCCGACCGGCAAGGTCATTGCGCGGTTCGGTACGAAGTCGCAAGGCCAGGGTCACGAAACGACATACGCGCAGATCATCGCCGAAGAGCTTGGTTTTCCAGTTGATGGCATTGCGGTTGAAGAAGGCGACACGGACACGGCGCCTTATGGACTCGGCACGTACGCGAGTCGCAGCACTCCGGTGGCAGGGGCTGCGTGTGCGATCGCTTGCCGGAAAATCAAAGACAAGGCGCGAAAAATTGCAGCGTACCTGCTCGAAGCGCACGAGGACGATCTCGATTGGGAAACCGGGAAATTCTTCGTCAAGGGCTCTCCAGACCGCGCGAAGACGATTCAGGAGATTTCACTCGCCGCGTACACTAATCATCCGCCCGGAATGGAAGCCGGACTCGAAGCGGTTAACTACTACGATCCGCCGAATCTCACGTATCCGTTCGGCAGTTACATTTGCGTGGTTGACATCGATAAAGGTACGGGCGAGATCAAGATACGACGGTTTGTGGCTGTCGATGATTGCGGGAACATCATCAACCCGATGATCGTGGAGGGGCAGATTCATGGTGGGTTGACGATGGGTCTCGGGCCCGCGCTTTACGAGGAGATTCAGTACGATGAGAGCGGCAACATTTTGCAAGGCAGTTTTATGAATTACCTGCTGCCGACGGCGGTGGAGACGCCCAACTGGGAAACTGACAAGACAGTTACGCCGTCGCCGCATCATCCGCTCGGTGCGAAAGGTGTTGGTGAATCGGCGACCGTCGGCGCACCGGCAGCGATCGT
>DASTTS010000228.1:0-5403 GCA_035760085.1 Pyrinomonadaceae bacterium | reverse complement strand
ACGATGGCCCAAACTCGCAAAGGCGATCTGTCAGCGCGGGCGCTCGTGCATCGCGACGACGAGCTGGGAGAAATCGCCGGTAACTTCAACCAGATGATGGACGACATTGCGTCCAGATCGCGAGAGCGGGAAGAGTTGTTGCGTCAGATCGGCAGTTTGAATAACGAGCTCGTGAAGAAAGTTCACCTCGCCACGACTGAGCTGCGCGCCGCTAACGGAAACCTGATTCGCACGCAGCAACGTCTGTCACACGCGGAACGAATGGCGGCAATCGGCCAGGTGACTGCTTCGCTCGCACACGAAATCGGCACACCGCTGAACGCCATCAACGGACACCTGCAATTATTAGCTAGAAACCATCCGAGTTGTGGTGACACACAACGACGTCTAAAGATCATCAACGCGCAACTCGCTTCGATCGTGCATACGGTGAAGAGTTTGCTCGAGCGCACGCACCGGCGGCCGATCGAGCCGCAGCTTACCGATATCAACCAGATCGTCGAGGAACTGTTACTGCTCGTCGCGCCCATCTTCGAATCGCACAACATCCGCGTGTCGCAGCAGCTTGACCAAGGGTTGCCGGGCGTTCTTGCCGATCGTGAGAGTCTGCATCAGGTGTTTCTCAACCTCGTGAACAACAGTCTCGAAGCAATGCCCGAAGGTGGCGAGCTGAGGTTTGTTACTAACTACCTCGCCGCGGCAAAACTGATCGAAGTGCGGCTGATCGACTCCGGCACAGGCATTTGCGACGATGCGAAGAATCATTTGTTCGAGCCGATGTGGACCACGAAACAATCCGGCAGCGGCCTCGGCCTCGCGATTGCCCGCGAGATCATTCTCGAACATGGCGGCCGGATTGATTGCCTGTTCGAAGTTGAGAAGGGCGCGGAGTTTTGCGTGGTACTGCCGGTAGTGGAACTTAAATCTGCCGCGCCGGAATTTGCTGAGGTGAGTTTGGATGCCGCGTAAGATCCCGCAGATTCTGACCGTCGATGACGATGCGGTCACGTGCGAGCTGTTGTGTGAAGTCTTCGCGCGCGAGGGTTTTGGCGCTGTCTTCGCGAACAGCGGTGAGGCCGCGCTTGCAGCGGTGGCACAACAGCCTCCCGATCTTCTGCTCAGCGACATTCGCATGAAGACTCCGCTCGATGGGCTGTCGTTACTGGAGATGGTTCGTCGCGAGTATCCGTCGATTCCCGTCGTGTTGATGACGGCGTTTGGTTCGATCGAGACCGCGGTGCGCGCAGTTAAAGAAGGCGCGTTTGATTACATCAGCAAGCCTTTCAACATCGACGAGCTCGTGGCAATTGTCCGACGCGCACTCGCAAATGGAACAGGCAGACAAGTGAGATCCGATCTCGATGACGAAGAGCGCAGCTCCGGACTGATCGGGCGCACGCCCGCGATGCTCGAGATCTACAAGATGATCGCGCGCGTTTCAGACTCACGCGCCGCGGTGCTGATCAGTGGTGAATCTGGAACCGGCAAAGAGCTCGTTGCGCGTGCCATTCACAACCACGGCACACGATCCACTGAACGTTTTGTCGCAGTGAATTGTGGCGCGCTGACTGAGACGTTGCTTGAGTCGGAATTGTTTGGACACGTTAAGGGTTCGTTCACCGGAGCGATTGCGAACAAGCGTGGAATCTTCGAACAGGCGGGTGAAGGCACTGTGTTTCTCGACGAGATCAGCGAGACGAGTGCGGCTTTGCAGGTGAAGTTGTTACGCGTATTGCAGGAGCGCGAAGTGGTTCCGGTTGGCGGGGCGGATCCGCTCAAAGTTGGAGCACGCGTGATCGCCGCGAGTAACTCTGATCTCGAGAAGCTTTCCACTTCCGGCGCTTTCAGGGGCGACTTGCTCTACCGGCTGAACGTTATTCAGTTGCACCTGCCGCCGTTGCGCGAGCGCCGCGAAGACATTCCCTTGCTGGTCGCGCACTTTCTGCACAAGCACGCGCCTGCTCCAATGCAATCTATCGCGCTCGATCAAAAGACCATGCACTCTTTGACGTCATACACCTGGCCGGGCAATGTGCGTGAACTGGAAAACGTTATCGAGCGTGCGGTCACGCTGAACCAGGGAGGTGTGATGAGTGTCGAAGATCTCCCTGCGCGCATTCGTCTGCAATCATCACATGACACGCCGCCGCTCTCGCCAGACGATCTCGCCGGGCTCTTTTCCGGTCTCCCCAACCTCGACGAGATCGAGCGTCGCTACATCCTCCACGTTCTCGACGCCACCGGCAACAACCGCAAGCGCACCGCCGAAATCCTCGGCATCAACCGCAAAACCCTCTACCGCATGGCCGCCCGCTTCGAGATCGAGTTCGCTCATTGAATTTATCTTGTTAATCCTGTAAATCCTGTCATCCTGTGAAACTAAATTAAGTCTTTTACAGGATTACAGGATTGAGAAGATTTCAGGATATTAAAACTACGGTGGCCCTCGTGCTGCTCGGCAGCGTTTCGTTTGTGCTCTACCGAGCCGGCATTGGTCTAAATGGCGTTAGCGGGATCCGGTTTTTTATGACGGTGGCTTTTATCCAGTCAGCGATCTATTTGGTTGCTGCGTGGATCGTCGTACGTGCTCGGCCGTCGAACTCAACTGTCCTGATCGCGATCGCATTCGCGGTTATATTTCGGGTGAGCATACTCTTTGCGCCACCATATTTGTCTGACGACATTTATCGATACGTTTGGGATGGGCGGGTGCAGGCTGCGGGTATCAATCCTTATCGTTACATACCGGCGGCGCCCGAGTTGGCCCACCTGCGTGACGACGCTATCTATCCGAAGATCAATCGACGCGATTGGGCCCACACGATCTATCCGCCAGTTGCGCAAGTTGTTTTCTTTCTGACGACCAGAATTAGCGAGAGTGTCACGTGGATGAAAGCAACGATGCTCGGTTTTGAGCTCGTGACGATCTGGGCGGTGACGCAGTTGCTTACTTTACTCGGTCGACCGCGACAACTTCTGTTGCTTTACGCATGGCATCCGCTGGTTATTTGGGAGTTTGCGGGTAGTGGACACGTGGACGCGATTGCCATCGCTTTCATTGCGCTGGCGTTTCTTGCGTGGCAAAGGAAATCCGATCCGGGTGCAGGCCTCACACTCGCTTGCGCCACACTCGTCAAACTCTTTCCGGTAGTTCTTATTCCCGCGATGCTCAAACGCGGGCGATGGAAAATCGCGCCGGTGTTGGTAATCACAATTATCGCGGGCTATCTCGCCTATCTCAGCGTCGGTCCCAAAGCCGTTTTCGGATCTTTGCCTGGATACACGCAAGAACGAGGTTTATTTACTGGTCAACAGTTCTATGCGTTGAACTTAGTGCGAACGCTATTCGGATTGGAGTTGCCATCGCTCGCTTACCTGGTCGCTGTGATGTTGGGTATGAGCGCGATCGGGCTCTGGGTGCTTTTCAAAGGACAGCGTGAAGATTATCTGAAACACGCGATGGCCCTCGCGACTGCGACGACGGTGCTCTTCGCGCCACACTTCTCGTGGTATTTCTGCTGGCTGGTTTTCTTCCTGTGCTTCACACCACGGCTCGCACTCTTTTACTTAACAATCGCCAGCTTTCTTCTTTACGCAACCTGGTTGGGCGACTCGCCGGCTGAGATGTTTGTGATCAACTCGCTGATCTATCTGCCCGCGTTGTTTATTGGAATCGTCGAGTCGATGTCGCGACGCTTCGGATTTCAATGGCTTGGCAAACAAGACTTCAGTGAGGCCTGAAGACATAGACGACGGTCAACGGATAATCCACTTTCTTGCCATCTAACTCCGCCGGCTCAAATTCGATTAGCCGCGCCGCTGCAATGGCGCGTTCGGTTAGTCCATGCGGTAATCCCCTAACAACGCTGATCCTGTTGACCTGACCTGTTTCGCCAAACAGTACGCGAAGCACGACCTGACCCCTTACGTTGTTGCGCCGCGCTTCATCTGTATATTCGGCGTCGGGTTTAGCGATGATGCGTAGTTTTTTGAACGACGGATTTTTACTGTAGCTCGCGTAATCAGGACCAGGCTTTGCCAGAGTCCGGGACTGCCTAATCTGGGCCGCAGTCTCGGCAGAACCAGACCCGCCAAGAACCCGGCCAGTCTGCTGATCGAAAAATCGTATCCCGACTACTCTGGTCAGAAACTGGCCGCCTTCGACATATTCGCTCGTGGCGTAGGGCTCTTCGAAATAAACAAACAGCACTGCTTTTGTACCAGTTTTGAGTCGCTTTGCGTCATCGACCTCTAACTTCGCCGTATCTGAAAACTTTTGTTTGTCCCATGAACCAACCAAACCGACGGCACTATTAAAGAGCACGTGAGGACCGTTATCGTCGCCCAGCAAGACCTGGTACATTGCCGCGCGCGACAGATCAGTGGTTATTTTCTTATCGATACTTTGCACCTCTTGCGGCGCGCGAAGCGTTTGCACCGGCAGCGTAAAAGTCATCGTCTGCGTGTCGGCATCATAGTCCGCCTTTATCGCGTCGGTGACGAGTTGGAACGGATCGTCAACCGTGCGATCGTCGAGTAGCGGCTTCTTCTTCTCTTCTATTATGCGCGCCGCGTAAGCTGGCGTGGTTTCGAATTCGCTTTTGAGCAATCGCTTTCTGAGATCTACGAGCTGACGAAGAAGCGTCGCGGGATCGTCGCCCGTGAAATTCGGCGGCAGAGTTTCAGGTTGCTGTGCGTGTGAGGTGACGACGCATCCAAGTAGAAGTAAGAGTGCGAGTCGAGATATCTTCATCATGATGAAACTCCGGAGAGCCTATAAGAAATTGGCGAACGCTGCAAATTTTTAGACGTAACGTGGAGACACTCGATAACAAATATCAGATCGAACAGCTCCTTGGGAAAGGAGGAATGGGTGCCGTTTATCGCGCCACGCATCTCGGCACCAAACGTACTGTCGCTGTCAAAGTTATTCATCCACAGCTCTCCGCGTACGATCAGTTTGTAGCGCGCTTTCGACGTGAAGCAGAGGCGGCAGGCAGGCTGCGACATCCGAACGTTGTCGACGTTACTGACTTCGGGATCGCGCATACGACGAATGGACCAGTCGCTTACCTCGTAATGGAGTATCTCGATGGCTGCACGTTGGCTGAGATCGTTTCGGAGGAAGGAGCGCTTCCGATTGCGTGGGTGATCGACATTCTCGAACAGGTGTGTGCGGCAGTCGAAGAGGCACATCGCGCCGGCATCATTCATCGAGATCTCAAGCCGGATAATATCTGGCTCGAGCCGAATGGTCGTGGGGGTTACACGGTCAAGGTGCTCGACTTCGGGTTGGTGAAGCTTGGCGGTGCGGATGATATGAGCCGCGGATCTACGCGGATTGACGCGGATCTGAGTGAATTTTCTGAAGAGTCAGCTACGCTGATTAAAGCGGATAGTTTG
>DASTTS010000227.1:0-11332 GCA_035760085.1 Pyrinomonadaceae bacterium | reverse complement strand
TTGATTGAGAAGAATGTAGAGATGGCGCCGGAGGTCAGCTTCGAGCAGGAAGTGATTTTTTTCTATCGACTTCCATGCGGGGGCGCCGCTCCTGGATCGCGCTAACAGCAACTCTTCATTCGCGGCTTTGATCCCAAGGTGCCGAATGTTCGCCGCCGCCAAACCTCCACCACGCACCACACCATCGCGCGGTGCCCTGGGCCAGCCTGCTTCGACAAATAAAGTACGAACACCATTCGTGAGCGTCAGCAGGTGTCCGACCATCGTCGAGGTGCCGGTGGGAAAGCGATGTCCTTCCTGTCTCGCAATCTGAATACTCGCGCCCGCGCGATTCGCTTCACCCGCGAGCACGGTGAACTCGGTCACCAGCCAATCGACTCCCGCCTTTCGCAGCAGGTCATTCGAATTCTTCAGCGACAGGTACTCGGCAACTTCGCCGCGCCCGGCCAGCCGCGCCTTGCGCTCCGCCTCCGACAATGCTGCCGCCCAAGCTTCATCAAGTTCGCTCATATTCGCTCGCCGATGGTATCATGAGCGCCGAATCGTCCCCCCACAATTCCAAATGCCGAAACATACCGACATGACCCGATTGTATCGAGCGCTTAAGCACCTTTTGACCGTAATCCCAGCGGTTGGGCTGTTTTTGCTGGTCAGCGCAAACCCGTATGCGCAGTCAAAACTGCCGCCGCCAAGCAGTCACATCAGCGACTTCGCCAATGTGATCGATGCCGACACCAAGGCGCGGCTCGAAAACCTTCTCGCGGGGCTCAAGGATAAAAGTAAGATCGCACTCTATGTCGCAGTCGTTGACAGCACCGGCGCGCAGGAGATTGCACCGTTCTCGCAACAACTCGCGCGCGATTGGAATATCGGCGCCAAAACGAGTCGCGATAAAACTTTGCTAATGGTTGTTTCGGCTGCGTCAAAGTCGTCGTTCACACAATTCACCCGCACGGCACAAGCAGATCTGCCGGACGGCGTTCTGGGTGAGATGAGTTATCGCATGAGCGGGCCATTGAACGATGGCCGTTTCGCAGAAGCGGTGGACAACGGCATACACGTGTTCGCGAATGCGCTGGCTGAAAAGATTGGTTTCAAGATTTCTGACATCGAGCCGTCGACAGTCGCAGCTAACCCGCCAGTTGTCGCGACTGACTCGCCACAACAGGTCCTCGTCAGTTCGAAAGATGTTCCGCGCACGCGGCGGCGCGTAGTGAGTGATTTACCAAAGGCAGAAGCACAGGGAACGCCACCGGCCGAGCCGAAGACAGAACCAACACCGGCTGAAAGCCCGGCGACAGAAGCGACACCAACTGAATCACCAAAGACCGAAGCACCGCCTGCTGAATCGCCGAAGACTGAAACAACGACGGCGGAATCACCAAAGTCTGAAGATGTTAAGCCATCGAAGTCTGAAGCCACAAAACCAGGTCGCAAGAAACCTGCTGCCGCCGCTCCGAAATCAACTCCAGTCAAACAAAAAACTGCCGCAGAGATCGCTGAACAAGAGCTCGACGAAATAGACGAAGTAGAGCTGACACTCACGAAGCCGTTGCCGCAACGTGCAGTTTTGTTGAAAGAGTTTCTCGACACGCATCCGGAATCAAAAGCGAGACCGCGCGCGGTCGAGCTGCTGATCAGCACACACGCGGGCCTCGGCGATCAGAAGTTGAAAAACGGCGACATGGCGGGCGGCGTTGAGCAGATGATGCGCGCCATCGAAGAGGCCGATACCAGCATCTCTGACAAACTCTTCGCGGGCGTGATCGCACAGATTCCGACGAACTTGTACCTCCGTGGCGAGCGTGAATCAGCTTTCAAAGCGGCGCAGAGTATTGAGACGAAGTTTGGCACGGACCCGAAACGATTGCTCGCCGTTGCCGGCTTTTACCTCGGCATCGAGCGCGGGAGTGACACGATACGTGTCGCCGAGAGTGTCGTGAAGCTGGCACCCGATCTCGCCGAAGCGCATCACATACTTGCAGTCGGGCTGCACATCTCGCTCCGGCTCGACGAAGCTGCGGCTGAATACAAGAAGACACTCGAGCTCGATCCAACCTCGAAAGTCTCGCGTGGTAGTCTCGCCGATCTTTATCGCGCCGCCGGTAAGAGCGAAGAGGCACTCGCACTCTACAACGAGCAGCTCACCGCCGATCCAAAAGACAAAGCCGCACGCGCCGGCAAAGTGATCTCGCTGTTTGAGCTCAATCGGACCGAAGAAGCCAACAGCGCTCTCGAAGCCGCGCTCGCCGATGAGCCTCGAAACTTGCCACTGCTCGCCGGTGCAGCCTACTGGCTCACAGCGCACAACAACAGCGAGAAGGCTTTGGAACTCGCGCTGAAAGCAACTGCGATCGAATCGCGCTACACGTGGGCGCAAATCGCGTTGGCCCGTGCCCTCGTCGGTGTGAATCGCCCACTCGATGCGGAGCGCGCGCTCCGCTACGGACGGCAGTACGGCAGGTTTCCGACGCTTACTTATGAACTCGCGAATGTGCTGGCGTCGATGGGGCTTTACGATGAAGCAGCCGAAGTTTTACGCGAGTCGTTCACGATCAAAGACGATCAGATTCAAACGTACCTTGCCGGTAGCTTGCAGGTGAGCGACGCGAGTTTTCTCGATCTACTTGCACTGGAACGACGCGCCGCGCTGTTTCAACCAACTTCAGCAGACAGCGCTGCGAATGCGAAAACGATGAAGGCGCTGCTGGCGTTGAATACCGCAATCACACCGGCTGAGGGGCAAAAGATCGACGAGTCAGCGGCAGTCGCAGCAGCGAAGGATTTCGCGGCGGGAAGCGACAGTATGCGCGGCTTTCGACAGGTTTATGCAGCGAGCCGGCTGGTGCGAAACGCAGTTGGCATCACGACCGCATTGGATCTGATCGCGGAAGCGAGGAAAGCCAGTGGCGAGGCGCTCAAAGTTCCGGTGGCCACACTCGCTGTGCAGGCTGATGAATTTCGCGATTTGCGCGCCAGCGCGATCTCGTCGGGCAATGTTCCCGATGTCGCACCCGCGCCGCCTGCCGTGCTCGCGAACATTTACAAAGGTCGTTTAGAGGACCTCGAAGGCTGGGCGCTATTCAACAACGAGAAGTATTCGGATGCTGTCACACATCTGAAAAAAGCTGCGGAGATGTTGCCGGCAGAAACTCCAGCGTGGCGCACGGCGCTCTGGCATCTTGGCGTGACGCTCGAACAGTCGGGCCAGAAGGAACAGGCGCTCGAAGCTTACATCAAGAGTTACAAGGGTGAGCCATTACGATCAGCGGTGCGACGCTCAGTGATCGAACAGCTCTACAAGCGCGTCAATGGCTCGCTTGATGGACTGGATGAAAAGCTCGGGACGATACCGGCAGCAGCGCCAGTCAGCAGCAGCACATCAACGCCGGCGACGACCATGCCTGAGCCAACCACGACACCTGCGGCTGAACCAACAACAACTCCGGAACCAACAACTCCCGAACCGACTCCGACGCCGGCAGAAACCCCGAAAGCAGAACCTGCGCCGGCAGCACCCGTCTCTGATGAGGCGCTCAAGAACGTTGCAGCACGTTTGCGAACCACCGTCAAAGTCACGGGACGTATTGTTGATGCGAACAAAGTCGGAATTCCGAACGTGACGGTTGTGTTGATTAGCCCGTCAGGCAGTGTGATGGCAGCGACTACTGACAACGAAGGTATTTACTCGTTCAAAGTCGCGCCCTCAGAGAAGACTTACAGAGTGATCCCTTCGAAGGATGGCTATACCTTCACTCCGATCGATCGTGCTCTACCGGGGTTGTTTGAGGATCTGAAGGAGATCGACTTCGTAGGATCGAAATAGGTCCTATAGCACATATAGGACCTATTTCCACGGCTCAATTATTTATTGTTGTTCTCTGAACCCGGTACGGGTTTTCCTTCTGCGTCGTACAGTTCAACTTTCCCATACTTCGCCAGGATCTCACGCGCCTTCGCCGCATCTCCAACTGCAACCACCTGAAGGTGGCCCATGTCGATATACTTCTTCGCCGCGTTCTGCACGTCAGCAGCCGTGATCGCCGAAACCTTCTGCGGGTACGTGTCCCAGTAATCGGCGGGCAGGTTGTAGAGCTTCTGCGTGATGACGTTCTGCAAGAGCGTGCCCGGCTGCTCGAGCGACAACGCAAAGCTGCCGATAATCGCTCGCTTCGCATTCTCGAGCTCTTCCGTGGCCACCGTTTCATTGCGCAGGCGATTGAGCTCGTACATGAACTCCTTCATCGCGCCTTCGGTAACGTCCGTGCGAACTTCAGAGCTGGAGATCCACGTACCTCTGAATTTCGTCCCACCGAAATTGCTGTACGCACCGTAGGTGTAGCCCTTGTCTTCACGCAGGTTCATGAAGAGACGTCCTGATGGACCACCACCAAGAACGCGATCGGCAAGCAACACTGCGAAGTAATCAGGACTGGTCCGCTCGATACCGAGCGTGCCGAGTTGCAACACTGTCTGCACTGAGCCCGGGCGATCGATCAGGAAAATCCGCGACTCTGACTGTGCCGGAGCCTGCGGAATCGTTACTGCCGGTACGTCGCCCTTTTGCCAGTCGCCGAACTCCTTTTCGAGCTTCGGCATGATTTCCTTCATCGTGACGTCGCCGACGATCGCGAGAATGGCATTGTTGGGTCGATAGTACATCGCATGAAAGTCAGCGAGATCCTTGCTCGTCAGCTTCTTGAGCGACTCTGCCGGAGGCGCAATCAGCGAGGCGGGATGGCCTGTGCCGTAGATCGCCTTCTGGAACTGTTCCGCCGCGAGAAACTGCGGACTCGATCTTTGAAACTGAAGCTGCGCGAGTGTGCGTGTTTTGTATTTGTCGACTTCAGCCTGTGGGAAGATCGGATTGCGAATGACGTCTGCAAACAACTCGAGCGTCTGGTCCAGTGACTCAACCAGACCGCCCGTATTGACAACACTCGTCAGCGACGACAAACCGGAGTTCGCCGTGAGAGTCGCGCCGAGCGCATCAACCTGCTCAGCGATGTCTTTGCTGGAACGCGTCTTCGTACCTTCGCGCAACAACGAGGCCGTGAAGCTTGCGAGTCCGCGGTAGTCAGCTTTGTCCGCAAGACCACCACTCAACACCACGAGCTGCATGTTGAAGGTCGGCACTTTGTGAGCGGGAAGCAGGATGACCTGCAATCCATTCTTCAACGTCGCTTCTTCAGCGCGCGGAAGTTTTACTTTCAGAACTTCTTTGTTAACAGGCGCTTTGCCTTTGACTACTGCGCCTTTCGTAGTTTGCTGTCCTGGACCACTCTGCGGAGCTCCCTGGCCAAACGCCAGAGACGACACGAGCACGATCAGGATCAGTGCGACGATAATGTTGTACTTAGTCTTCATCATTCTCATTGCTGTAACTCCTTTACTGTCCTGATGAGCCGGTGGCGGGCTTGGCCTTCGCCTTGGGCATGGTGATTACAACGGTGCGATTGGTGTCGATGAGATACTTGTTCGCGACGCGTTGCACGTCTTCTTTGGTGACGGCGGCGACTTTGTTGAGTCGCTCGTTGATCAGGTTCGGGTCGTTGTAATAGGTGGTGTACTGGCCGATCGTGATCGCACGAAGAAGTGAGCTTTGCAGACCGTTGATCAGGTTGCGCCGCGTGGTGTTCTTGGCTTTCTGAAGTTCCCAGTCAGCAATCGGCTCTTTCTTGAGCCGCTCGATCTCGGCGTAAATCGTTGACTCGATGTCTTCGGCCTTGACGCCTGGTCTAAGAGTCGCGTTTGTGTAGAACGCGCCGACGCCGCGCTTCTCATCCATGAAGCCGCCGACACCGCTGACCATTTCTTTTTCTTTGACGAGCTTCTGGTACAAGCGCGAGCTCTGGCCGCTTTGCAGGACTGCGCCAAGCACCTGAAGCGCGTAAAAGTCGGCCGTGTTTCCCGGGACGGCTTTGTAAGCAAGATCAACGCGGGTCGCGCGTGCGAGCACGTCGTCAACGTTCGCGCGACGCTCTGCTTTCTGCGTGGGCTCAGTCATGTCGACTGCCGGCGGATCGGGCTGGCGTGGAATGCTCTCGAAGTTCGAACGAATCTTTGCGAGTGCATCTGCGGTTTTGAAGTCACCAACCAACACGAGCACTGCGTTATTTGGTGCGTAATACATTTTGAAGAACGCGGCCACGTCTTCGACAGACGCCGCGTTCAGATCTTCCATCGAACCGATCGTCGTGTGCTTGTAAGCGAAGTTGTCGTAGATCAGCTCCTGCTGGATCTCGCCGCTCTTGCCGTACGGTTGGTTGTCAACGCCGAGGCGTCGCTCTTCCTGAACCGCATTGCGCTGGTTGTCGAGGTTCTCTTTCGTAATCGCCAGGCTCTTCATGCGATCGGACTCGAGGAAGAGTCCGAGGTCGAGTTGGTTGGCGGGAAGGACCTCGAAGTAGTTGGTACGATCTTCGTTGGTGGTGCCGTTCATGTTGCCACCGTTGTTGAAAACGAGCAGGAAGTGTTCACCAGATCCAACATTCTCGGACCCTTTGAACATCATGTGTTCAAAGAGATGCGCGAAGCCGGTGCGACCCTGGCGTTCGTTGCGCGAACCGACGTTGTAAGTGATGGAAATTGCCACTACGGGCGCGGAATGATCTTCAACGGTGATCACGCGCAGGCCGTTCTTCAAGGTGGTCTCTTTGAAATCGACTCGCACGTTGCGAGGGCCCTGTGCCTGGGCTGAGAGAACCGCGAGCGCGCAGACAAACAGCGGGGACAAAAACTTAGAGACGCGTCTCATGCTCAAACTCCTTTGAATGGTGGAAGTGTTATCGGTCGAAGATTTTTGGACTACTACCGGTAGCGCGACTGTATGCGCTGGAGCATACAGTGTCAAGCCACCAAACGGGGCAATTGCGGGCGAATCTTGTCAATCCTGTAAATCCTGTCATCCTGTAAACGGCTGAGTCGGGAAACACAGTCCTTAACAGGATTACAGGATTCGCAGGATGGTCAAGATTCAGCCAACCGCTGCTGGCTTCTTACCATCCAAAGTCCTCGACTGTATAATCGTCGTCATAAAGCCATGAAAAGAATCAAGCTCATCTTCCCCAGTATTATTGCGGTTTTCGCCGCCTCTATGCTGGCCCTCGCAGTCAATGCTCAGCAGCCCGCGCCTCAGCAAGCCGCCAGTCGTTTTGATGTGACGCACTACCGGATCGAAGCTCAAATTATTCCCGATCAGCACATGCTTCGCGCCGGCGCTGATGTGACGTTTGTGCCGCTGGATGCCACGCGTTCGGTCGTCTTCGAGCTCAACGGCTCGCTGAAAGTTGAAAGTATCGAGAAGGACGGAAAACCCCTGACGGGCTACGTTCAGGACGCGGTCGGCGTCGGTTCGCTCGGACCGAGCGTGCGCGTCGACCTGGGCAGCGTGATGCCGGCAAACCAACCCATCACACTGCGAATTCGTTGGAGCGGCGCCCTCGTTTCGCCCGAAGGCGGCCCACTCGCAACCAAGCGACTCGCCTACGTCGGCACCGAAGGCTCGTACCTGATGTATGCCTCGCGCTGGTTCCCTTTTCATGACTACGCCGCCGACCGTGCAACCTCCGACATTACGTTTATCGTGCCGTCAGGTTTGCAGGTGGCCGGCACGAGCGACGATGCCGTTGTGGCGCAACCAGCGCCGAAAGAAGGCGCGGTTCGTTATCGTTTCGTACACCGGAATCCAGTGCTGATCGGAAACTTCGCGGCCGGGCTCTACATCAATAAAAACCTGCGCTACGCGAATTACGATCTTCAGTTGTACGCGATGCCAGGCAGTGAAAAACGGCTGGAGCAGTACGCTGAACTCACCGGCCGCGTGCTCGAGTTCTACACGAAGAAGTATGGCAATCCGCTTTTTGGCAAGCGCTTAGTTGTCGTGCAAATCGACGACGAGAGTTTAGATGCTTACTCCGGCCCGGGAATGATCTTCCTGTCGAGCAAGATGTTCGACACATCACGGCCCTTGCCGGAAGAGAAACTCGAGCGAGAAATTGCTTACCAGTGGTGGGGCCAGACCGTGGGCCTGAAATCGTTTGACGATGCCTGGCTTTCGCAGGGACTCGCCGAGTGGAGTGCGTTTGCTTATCGCGAGAGCACGTTGAGCGCGGGCGGTCTCGATGCGGCCCAGCGCGAACAACAGGAACGCGCGCTGACGTTCGAACAAACAGCATCGATCGCACGTGCGCCGAGTGCGCTCGACGATCAATCAGCAGCGTACCAGTCGATCGTCTTCTACAAAGGTTCGATGATCTTCCGTATGTTGCGCGAGACAATCGGCAAAGAGGACTTCGATCGCCTGCTCGCTACTTTCCTCGACACGTACCGCGGCAAGAACGCCTCGATCGACGAGTTTGAAAAACTCGCAACGAAGATCTCGCAGGACAATCTGCGTTACTTCTTCGCGCAGTGGGTTGAAGGAACGGGCGTTCCGGAGTTTACGGTCGACTATCAAATCATTCGCACGCGCTCGGGCAAGTTCCGCACGCGCGGCACAGTGAAGCAGAACCTCGAAACGCTGCGTATGCCGGTCGAGCTGCTGTTACGCGCAGAGGGCGACAACCAGCAGAAGATCGTTCGTATTGAAGGTCGCAGCGAGGATTTCGATTTCGAGTCGAATGGGCAGCCGATTGAAGTCGTGGTTGACCCGAACAACAAGATACTGCGGATGTCGGATGATCTGCGTGTTTCGATTATCGCGCGTCGCGGGATCGAGCAGATGAAGGAAGGAATCTACGCCGAGGCGCAGCAGCAGTTTGAAGCGGCGCTGAAGCTCGATCGCTCGAATTCGTGGGTTTACTACAATCTCGGTCTGCTGTTTCTCGAGCAGCGCAACTGGCAACAGGCGCTCGACAATCTTGAAGCTTCGCTCATCGGAAATTTGAAGCCGTCGTGGATCGAAGTGTGGGCCCACATCAAACGTGGGAATGCTTACGACGCGAAGGGCGAGCGCAACCGGGCGGTGTATGAGTACAACAAGGCGGTGCAGTCGGGGATTGATTACGATAATGCTCAGGCGATCGCCAAGAAATACCTCGCCACACCCTACGATCCGAAGGCCGAACAAACCGCTGAGGCAAATCCGCCAGGAAACTGATCCGCGTTTATTCGCGTAAATCCGCGGCTAAAATACTAATCTTATGGCGTTCGGCCGTGCGGATCATCTCCTCACGGTCGAACATCAACGTTTTCCCCGGAGTGATGCACAAACACGTCGCTCCAGCTTCGATCATCGCCTCGATCGTGGGCACGCCGACCACCGGTACGTCGAATCGCATATCCTGATTCGGCTTCGCCACTTTCACCACCGTCAATCGCCCTTTCGCCAACCGTCCTGCGCGACGGATCGTCTCGTCAGTGCCCTCCATCGCTTCGATCGCCACACACGCCTGACCGCGAACAACAATCGTCTGCCCGAGATCCAATCGCGCGATCTCGCGTGCAATCTCCAGCCCGTACTTGATGTCCTCGCGCTCCTGCTTCGAAGGCTCGCGACGGGTCAGCGTTCCGCTCTGCGGTAACGAGTCCTGAAGAAAACAAGTCGAGTCAACCAGCTCAATTCCTTCACTCTCCAACTCAGACGCAATCGCGCCGATCAACGCGTCGGTATTGCGCCGCGGCAGCTTGAGTAACACGCGCAACATGCGCGCGTCCGGCACGGCGCGACTGAAGATCTGAACATGCTTTACCTGCCCGGCCATGATCGCCTTCTCAACACCTTCTTCCTTGAAAAAGCGAATCATGCGCCCGAGTTGACCGATACCAACCCACTTCACGCGCTCGGCACGCTGGTCCATCTCCGGATCTGTCTCTTCGCGGATCGCCGCCACAACGAGCGACACACCCGAGCGGCGCGCACCCTCGACGACCATGAAGGGAAACTTACCGTTCCCGGCAATCAATCCAAACTTCATTTTGTGACGCCGCGATTGGAGGCTTCGATGAAACGAAGCAGATCGGTGACTTCGGGAGAGTCAGTGATCTCCTGCTTGATACGTTCGACGGCTTGAGTGGTATTGAGCTTTGCGGAGAGCAGCAGGTGAAAAGCGTGGTGCAAGGCATCGATCGACACGCGCGAGTAACCGCGCCGCTTCATGCCCGTGATGTTTAGTCCATAACACTTCGCGTGATTGCCGACAGTCAGAGCAAAAGGCAGCGCGTCTTTCACGACAACCGAGTAACCGCCGATGTACGCCTCTTTGCCGACGCGACAAAACTGGTGCACGCCCGAATACGCGCCGATGTTTGCGCGGTCCTCGATCGTTACATGACCCGCGAGCGTGGCGGCATTAGCCATGATGACGCCGTTGCCGATCACGCAGTCGTGCGCGATGTGGGCCTGGGCCATGATAAGGCAATCGTCACCAATCTTCGTGAGCATGCCGCCGCCGGCAGTGCCTCTGTGAATCGTGACGAACTCACGGATGTTGTTGCGCTCGCCGATGATAGTTTCCGAAGGTTCGCCTTTGTACTTTAGATCCTGCGAGGCAAGACCGATGGAGACGAATGGAAAGACGTGTGTGCCGGCGCCGATTGAAGTACGACCATCGACGACGCAGTGCGATTCGAGTCTGACGCTGTCGCCGAGTTGAACCTCATCGCCGACGATGCAATATGGTCCGATGAAGCAGTCGTCGCCAATTCGCGCACCTGGACTCACAACTGCGCTGGGATGAATGCTCGTCGGGTGAGTAGCTGTAGACATAAAACAATATAAGTCCTATCGGACCAATAAGACTTATTTCTGTTCTTCCCTCGGGGCGACGATGCTCATGATCTCCGCGTCAGCGGCGAGCTGGCCGTCGACCTTGGCCTCGCCGCGCATGCGCTGCACGCGTGAGCCGATGCGCAAAGCGGTCACCTCGAGCACGAGCGTATCGCCGGGAACTACCGGACGGCGAAAACGCGCTTCTTTGATCCCTGTAAACAACACCAGTTTCTGGTCGCGATCCTCGATCTCACGCAACGCCAGCACCGCGCCGACCTGCGCCAGCGCTTCGACCACCAGCACGCCCGGCATCACCGGTGCGCCGGGAAAGTGGCCTTGAAAAAACGACTCGTTGATACTTACCTGCTTTATGCCAACGATTCTTTCGCGCGGGACAAGCTCGACAATTCGATCTACGAGGAGAAACGGATAGCGGTGCGGCAGAAGCTTTTGAATGGCGAGGGCGTCGAGAACTGTTTCCATCATTATTTAAGTCACAAAAAAGCACAAGAAGCACAAAACTTCAACCTTCTGTGCTTTTTGTGCTTTTTGGTGGCCCTATTCCGGCGGCGTCGCCGTCGTCGCGGTAACCGGATTCTTACTATTGAACTCGTTAATAAA
>DASTTS010000226.1:0-22405 GCA_035760085.1 Pyrinomonadaceae bacterium | reverse complement strand
GCCACGGAGGGCCGCCCCTACAGTTGATGCAAGTTTCATAGCTTTTGCGGGATCACTAATTCAGTGACGCCTTCAGTTGGCCTGCTGCCGTCCTGAAAATCAACACGGTATTTCACTGTGTAAGTGCCGGGTGCGAGTCGCGATTCCACGACCAGTGGTTGGACCAACTCTGCTCCACCCAGCAACGGCAGCGATTCTTTTTGCGGCAACTCCGCGACAGACACTCCTGCGCTATCCGTCACCTTTAACGAAGTAAGCGGACGAACCACGCTGTTACCGCTGTTCTTCAGCAGGGGAGTCACGACGATCTGGTCGTCCTTTGTCTCCGCGCGAAGACTCTCCAACGATGCCTGGCGCCGCAGTTGCGGCACTTTGATGTAGAACGCTGCTGCCATCCGGTAGCGAATCACCATTTGCCGACGATTCTCGTTGAGCTTGATGTTGTCAGCGCGTTGTTCGACGATGAGCGCCGTCAGATGATCACCCGGCGTGGCATCTTTCGGGACTGAGATAGTGACGCGGATCGCGTGTAGATTTCCCGGCGTGATCGTCGTTTCGGCCGGACTGTAGATCAGCCAGGGGCTCGCCGAGTTTGGTAACGTGTTGGCGCGTTCAAATTTCACTTGCCCGTCACGATCGATGGTCCAATCGTTCAAACTCGCGACGATGCGAACTGGTTGTGAGCTTTCCGCCGTGCTGTGATAGTCGAGATTCACGACGACTGTGGTTTCCGAGCCGGGTTGCATTTCGAGTTCGAGTCGCGCCGGAGCCAGTGAGATACCACTGCTCGCTGGTTTCGGCGTAGAGTCAGGAACCGGAACCTGCGCGGTCGCGCATATCGTCGTGATGAACAGCCAGATTAGAGTTGCGGTGAATCGAGACATCGGGCACGAGACCTTTCAGCAGGGAACGTTTGGACCAGGTGAAATAGTAAAGATGAGAGTTACGGAAGAAACTCCGGCGGCAAAAAACTGCGGTGTCAAAGCGAAGACCGCATCAAAAACATATCCGTCGCTTTGCTGGCGCTTGATGCTGTTGTTCTTTGAAAGCACTGGACCGCTGAGAATGATGGTCGAACCGGATATATTGATGAGCGATGAAGGGTAAGTCACACGGCCATTGCTGCCGATGGTTGCGTTAAGGGCCGGATCGTTCGAGAAGGGTGAACGAATGATATGAGTGCTCTGGTTGCAATCCTGACCGGCGCCGCCGAGTTTGCGAATGTTCTGAAGACCAAAACCAATATCAGATGCTTGCAGGGCCTGGACATTGCCGTTGTTGAGGCCACTCACTGAAACGGCGACTTGATACGGTTGATTGCTGCGTAACGCGATGGGAACAACCACTTTCACGATCGTATTCGTATTGAGTGGAGAGACCTCACCGAAATTTATAGTAACGATCAAGTCATCCAGCACACTCGCACTGCCCGTTACGGATCCGTTCACGGCGCCCGTGATCGTCGGTAAACCTCCGCTGCTGATATCCAGCGCCTGTGCAGAAATGCTCTGAGCGAAGGCAAGGAAAATCAGGACGGCGAGAAGTGAAAAGGTGAAGTGACGTAAACGCATTATGGTGCGGTCACGGTGAATGTGACGGAGATCGTCGTGGTCCCGTTTTCAAAAAACTGCGGCTTCACTGCGAAAAGGGCCGGCACGGTCAGGCCATTCGCATTGCTGCGCGGTACGGCGTTCATAATGATTGGACCACTGAGCGCAGTCGTTGCCGAAGAGAACGCGTTGAGATTCGATCTTACCGCAGTGAATTCGTAGCTGCCGGTGGTTCCGTTCACGGATCCGTTCGCGGCCAGAGTCGGATCGCCGGAAGTCGCATTTGTGTCTGCGCCGGCGTTCACGCCCAGTCCGGTTCGCGAAACTGTTCCCAGACCGAAGCCGACATCAGCCGCGCCGATTCTGCTGGACGACGTGCCGGAGCTGGTTACCGTTGCCGTCATCGACAACACATACGGCGCATTGCTTCGCAATTTGAGCGGCACCTGCGCGGTCACGAAGCTATTGAGGTTACTTGGACCAAGCTCGCCGAGATTGATCGAGACGGCGAGCGGCGAGTTGGTTACGCCATCGGTGGTAACGCCTCCGCCGGAATTACCGGTGAGCGTAACCGCACCACCCGAGTTGATCTCGACAAACTTCGATACTGTTGCGCTCATGGTGACGGTTCCGGTCGTAGACTGTCCGAAACAGCAAACAGCAGAAACTACGAGGAACGTCGCGAGCAGAAATGATCTGGTGATGAGTTTAAGTGTTTCGCGGGGCATGACGAATTTTCCTTGAGGGGGGAAGGGTTAGATGTGGTTATCCGGCCGTCAATCGGGAGACTGACGGCCGGGCCACAAATAGGGAAGAGTTAAAGATTAAAGTGCTACGACGGTGAACTGCGCGGTGATCGTGATCGCCGGAGCGGGATCAAAGAACTGCGGCTTGACAGCGAAGACAGCGGGGAACGTCAGGCTCGTGGCACTGTTGGCGGCGACAGCCTGGTTGATGCGTGGTCCACTCAAAACCGCGCCTGACACAGCATAGGCACCGAGAGTCGAGTTTGCACCGGAAAACACCCAACGTCCGTTGGCGTCCGTGCTACCACCGACAGTCGGATCACCCGGGGTAGCGTTGGTGTCAACGCCCGCTGCGAGATTCGCGGGACGTGCGGCCGGAGTCAAACCAAAGCCGACGTCAGTATCTTTCAGGCTGAAGCTGGTCGCACCAGCACCGGCAACGCTGCTAACCATGTTGAGCTGGTAGGCTACGTTGCTCCGAAGTCTTACCGGAACGCTCAATTTAACGAAACTATTAGTGTTGCTTGGGCCGAGTTCGCCGAGGTTAACAACCACTGCCAGAGGGCTGTTGGCGGTACCGTCCGTAATAATGCTGCCGCCGGAATTACCCGTGAGCGTGACCGCTCCGCCGGAGGTCAATTCGACGAAATTTGAGACCGTGGCCGTCATCGTGACGGAGCCCGTGGTCTGACCGAAAGTAGCCCCTGCACTCATCATTAGCAGGGCTGTAATTGCCAGGGTCAACAAGATGCCCTTGGTAGCTTTAAACATGTCGTTACTCCTAGTTGGGGTAGCTCAAGTCACGCTCTTTTCGTAAGGAGACTGAGGAAGAGGTTTTATAGGGGATAGCTCGGGTTAGATATTCAAGCAGGTCGGTGCGCCCACGTTACCCTACGTTAGCGGCCGCCCAAGCATCATAGGTGGCCGTTAAAGTGTTTGTCAATGGCAATATATGTTGAACAATCGTGAAAAATGGTGAAGGATTTCACGGAGGAGCGTTGAATTGAGACAGATTACAGAATCATCCTGTCACACTTCCTGTATAAAGATAGTTACATGAATCGACTCGCCCCGACTGGGCTGAAACTCTGTCTACTGACGCTCCTTTTCCTGGTTAACCTTTCAACAGTCAACGCACAGCAACAGCCCGAGTTATTCACCTACGCTGAGCTGACCCAGCTAAATGAGACACAAACGCTGCCGGAGGCTTTGCAGGCCAAATTGAATCGTCTGCTGACGACACCGTTTGTCAGTAACGCTGCCGCGACGCGTCCGCCCGTACTGCCGCACAGTCCGCAACTAGGCACGTTTGTGCGTGTCGTGCAGTGGAACATCGAACGGGGAATCGAGTACGACGCGATCAGGGCCGCCTTAACCGGCGCGAATCAGTTTGCCAGGTTTATTGACGCGTCCGCGCACCCACGTGGCAGCAGTGATCGAAAGACGATCCTGCAACAGGTCGCGTTGTTGAAACAGGCGGACGTGATCGTGCTCAACGAAGTCGATTGGGGCATGAAGCGGACCGATTATCGAAACGTCGCCGCAGATCTCGCCGCCGCGCTGCGCATGAATTACGCGTACGGCGTGGAGTTTGTCGAAGTCGATCCGATCGCCCTGGGCACAGAAGAGTTTGAAGAAGTTACGGCTGAAGACAGGGCCAAACTCAAAGCGCAAATCGCGATCGACAAATCTCGTTATCGCGGACTACACGGCACGGCGATTCTCAGTCGCTTTCCACTCGAGAATGTGCGGTTGCAACCCTTCGAGCACCAACCGCACGATTGGTACAAAGCAGAGCGTGAGAGCGTGCAGCCGCTCGAGGCCGGTAAACGTAAAGCTGGTGAGCTTGTATTTCGGGAAAAAGTGCAACGTGAGATTCGTCGTGGTGGTCGCATGATGTTGACGGCGGAGATTGCAGACGAGCGTATTCTCGGAGGACGCATGACCATCGTCGCGACGCATCTGGAAGACAAGACGAAACCTGAGGGCCGTCGCAAACAACTCGAAGAGTTGTTGGATCGTATTAGCGGCATGAAGGAAGCCGTAGTGTTGGCCGGCGATATGAACACGTCGACACACGACGGCACGCCGCTCTCGATTGAGCGCGCGTTGAAGAACCGGCTGGGGAGCAAGAGTTTTTGGGCCAAGCAGGCGCTCGGGATTCTGACGGGAGTGAGGCTGCCGACGCTTTTGCTCACCGGAATGAATACCTATCGCACGCAAGCGGATCCGACAGTTAAGAGCATACCGCTCGTTGCGTCCAATCCCGAGGCGGAGTTTTTTGAAAAGATAAAGGACTTTCGCTTTGCGGATGGAAACTCGTTTGACTTTCGCGGTGAGCGCGGGCGATCGATCGGTGACAAAGACGGTCCGCTGGCGAATTCGAATGAGCGAGGTGACAAGGGATTTATCACGACGTTCGAAGTCGAGCGGACGATTGCGTTTGTCGGGAGGTTCAAGCTCGATTGGATATTCGTTAAGCCACCTGCGTTGACGGAGCCTTATGCGAAGGATCAGCCGCACCGGTTCGCGCCGCATTTCGGGCGCACGTTGAAGTTGCTCAACGACGCTCCATCGGATCGCATCTCGGACCACGCACCGATAATGGTCGATCTCCCCATCGCCGAGCCACCACTCGCGGTTCGTGATTCAAGTGTTCGTAAAATCAGTGTGCATAATCGTTGTAAGCCACGAGTTCTGCCATCGAGCGCATTGTTTGTTCACTCATCGACT
This sequence comes from Pyrinomonadaceae bacterium, assembly GCA_035760085.1. Classification (GTDB taxonomy): domain Bacteria; phylum Acidobacteriota; class Blastocatellia; order Pyrinomonadales; family Pyrinomonadaceae; genus PSRF01. Next base: position 17,376 of record DASTTS010000226.1, on the reverse strand, counting down.
CGATCAGCGTTGCCGCATTCTCCGCGCCATTGAGATCGAGTGCAGGTGTCGCGACTTTTGAATTCATTGACTGGCGAATCTCGGCGGCGAGCCGCGCGGGTGTCAGCTCAGTTTGTTCAAGCACTTTGACTGCGCCGAGTTCCTGGAGACGCAACGCACGTCTGCGCTGCTCATCTTCCCCTTCCCTCACGAACGGAACGAGAAGGGCGGGAACCCTGGCCCGTAAAACGTCGAGACACGTGTTATAGCCCGCCTGGCTGATCGAGACTGCCGCTCCACACAATTCACCGCACAAGTCACTGACGTGACGCACCAGTCGCAATTTGTTTTTGCCATGTGCGAGCGCGCGTAGTTCTCGCCACGCTTCTTCACTCAGAAACGGGCCGGCAATAAGTTTCATCTCGACTTCAGGATCGTCCTGAAAGTAGTTGTTGGCCTCGATTGCAGTCCGCAATAACGGCTCGCCAACGATCCCACCACCGGCGGAAACTACGATCCGTTTTCGCTTGATATCTTTTGGCGTCGCTGGTGCAGACGACGGCACAACAAACCCGGTGTATTTGATCGGCACTTGCAAAGGCACGTTTGAGTGGAAAGACTCTTCGAAGCGAGCGAATGAAGGATCTGAATGGACCAGCACAACATCAAAGAACTCGTTGGCCCACGCCGCCGCGCGATCGTCATATTCCGCCTGTTCGGGTCGTTGATTGACAAGGATGTCGCGCAGGCTACAAACCACGAGTGCCCGTGTTTCTTTGCTGCGTGCGGTCTGTAATAGCGGCAGGATCTCCTTAGCAAACTTCTTGCGGCCAAAAGGGAAGAGCTCGATGAGCACGACCACCGGTCGAATGTTGTCGAAAGTGACTCGAATCATCTTCTGCCGGCGATCCAGAGCCCGTTCAACCGGAATCCGTTTGTCGTGACTGACAAGCTGATTTGCGTCGTCGATTCCCAGTGGCGGCAGATTTATGACTTGAATGTTTGAGGGAACGACGATGCCCGCGGGTAGTCGTCCACCGTTTAGAAGCATCACACGAAACCGCCGGCCCAAACGCTCAGCCAGGGCGAGTGAGCGCATGAGATGGCCCATGCCCAGCGAGTGCTGGCAATAAAACAAAATCGCAGGTCGGTTGGTCATGTCCGCTCGATAATGGCACGGCGAGTGCGTTTAACCGCTTCTGAGCATTCCAGCAGGAAACGTGATTCATATCTTTCAGCATCGATTCGATCGAGACAGGGCAGCTTGATGTAGTCCACCCCTTCGGGAATCCGGAAGGAATGAATCATCTGTGAGCCCGTTATGAGCAACACCGCCGCTTTTGGATATTGCTCGATGACTTCCTGGGCCAACAGCAATGTCCGGCGTATGTTCCCGAGTCCGAAAGTGTCGTGCGAGTAGAGCAGTATCCTTGGACTAATTAATCGAGCTCGTTTGACTGTTCTTAGCGCCGGGGGATGAATTAACGCTGTAGCTTGTTTCAACTGGAGCATGTGCCTCAGTTCCGGAAGTATTGATTTGCCGGGGGAAACAAGTCAGGGAACGACTTGTTGCAAAGAAACAGTGCAGGTTAGTTTGCGGAAAATACACCTAAAAATTTATGCTCAAGTTTATTGACGTTCAGATCGACTCGATCAACCGCATGCAACTGACTGATACGGAATTGCTGATCGCCTGCCGGCAAGGCGACGAGTCGTCGTGGCAGACACTCGTCGATCGGTACCAACGTTTGATCTATGCGATCCCGCGGCGTGCTGGTCTCAACGAAGAGCAGGCGGGCGAGGTATTCCAGGAAGTTTTCGTGACGTTGTTTGAGAAGGTCAATGAGATCAATCAGCCTGATCGCTTACATGCGTGGCTGGTGACGACGGCCCGTCGCAAGACCTGGCGCTTGCTCAGCAAAGAACGTTCTCTGCATTCGGCTCAGACTGGTGAAAACGACGACGCTGACGAGGTGTTCGCAGTTGTCGACAATTCGCCGCTGCCGGATGAGACACTCGTGCGCCTGGAGGAACAACACCGGATCCGCACGGCGCTCTCGGAACTCGATGAACGCTGCCAGAAGCTTTTGACCATGCTCTATTACCGGACTGACACGCCGGCCTACGCCGAGATTGCGGCGGAATTAGGAACGCCCGAAGGCAGCATCGGACCCACGCGCGCGCGATGTTTGAAGAAATTGCTCAAATTATTAGAAGAATGAAAGGTATGTATTTTATTCGTGCGGTGAGGCACTGTTCGGTCGGGTAAAGTGAACCCCACCTCCTAAGGATGACTAACTTATGAACATCTTCTCACCACACATACCGTTTGACGAATTAGCCGGGCTGGCGGAAGGACACGAAACTACATCTCCTGAGGCCCTCGCGCACCTCGCAACATGTTCTGAGTGTTCGAGTCAGTTGCAATCGATCAAACAAATGATTAGCTCGATGAGGGCCGACACCACCGAAGACGCGCCCGCCGGGCTAGTTCAGTACGCTAAGAACATTTTTCGTGGCCAGGTGCTTAAGCGCGGCCCGTCGTTGATCCAGATCATCGTGGCGTCGCTGACTTTCGATAGCCTGACAAACGCGCCCGCGTTTGGGCTGCGTTCACAAGCGACTGTGGGGCGGCAGTTGATTTATTCAACTGAAACTGCTGATATTGACGTGCGCGTTTCCCCCGAAAACGATCAGTGGCAGATAGCGGGTCAGATCCTCGGAGCAGATTGTCCGGGCGGTGATGTAGACCTGGAAAGCGAGGAGTTCTCTGCGTCGGCGCCGTTGAATGAGCTTTGTGAGTTTTCGTTTGGCGCGGTGCCCGCGGGCGCGTATAAACTTTCAATTCGCTTACCTGACGTTTTGATAGAAACCCCCCGGCTAGAACTCGGTTAGAGCAACTGTAGGGGTGGCCCTCTGTGGCCACCCCCGGAGTTGAATTCAGCGCTGGGGCGGCCACGGAGGGCCGCCCCTACAGTTGATGCCCGGTTGATGCAAGCGGCCAATCGACAGATCGATACGCAACGCGCCTACACCCTCAAAGACATGTGTCTCGACGGTTGGAGCAGCGATCCTATGCGTTCGCTCGCTGCTTCAGCGACGCTGCGACAACTCTCTCAAACGTTAGACGATCCGGAAATCACCGCACTTTCCCACTGGACACAAGGTATCGAAGCGCTGATCAACGGTGACATGGTCGGCGCCGTCGCGACTCTCGATCGCGCACGCGAAGGATTTCTCGCACTTAACAAACCACACATCGCCGCGGCCACTGAAGTAAGCAAAGTCATCGCTCTCGCAATGCTCGGCCTGTACGACGAAGCGATTGCGTGTGCCCTGCGAGCGCGAGAAGTATTTCTGCAACACAACGATCTACTCGCCGCCGGCAAGATCGAACACAACATCGGTAATCTCTACTTCCGTCGCGATCAATACGTTGAAGCAGAAAAGTTTCATACTTCCGCGCGCGAACGTTTCATCGCCGTCAATCACGAAAAACAGCTCGCAACGATCAATAACTGTCTCGCTAACACGCATGTCGTCCTGCACAAATTCGCTTCCGCTGCGTCACTCTACGAGCAGGCGGCACAACTTGCCGAGCAAGCGGGCGTGCCGGTAACACAAGCAGAAATCGAAGGAAACATCGGAAATTTCGCCCTCCTTCGTGGCCGTTACGATCAGGCACTCGATTACCTCGAGCGCTCGCGCCGTCGTTACGAATCTCTCGGCATGCCGCACCAGTCCGCGCTCGCGGAAAGAGAGATTGCTGACGCTTACCTCGAGCTGAATCTCGTGCCCGAAGCCGCCGAGATCTTTGCCCGCATCACAAATACTTTCGCGACCCTCGGGCTGCGTGCAGACGAAGCACGATCACTCGCGTCTCGCGGCCGCGCTGAGCTGCTGTTGGGAAATGACGATGAGGCGCGCGCGTGGTTGAAGCGAGCGTGCGAGCTTTACCAGGCGGAGGGAAACAAGGTCGGTGAAGCACTCGTAGTGCTGACGCTGGCACAGCTTCACCACGCACACGCGGACAATGAGATTGCTTACCGGCTTGCGGTCCAGGCTGAAGCAGATCTCACCGCGCTCGGTGGCTGGCACCAGATATTGCTGGCTCGCTGGCTGCGCGCGGATATCGCGCGAGCACTCGAATATACGGATGAAGCTCGTCGTCTTTTCGAGAGCGCGGTGCAGGATTCTGTCGCGAAAGGACAACCGCAGATCACTGAGCGTTGTCACACCGGGCTGGGACTGGTAGCGCTTGCGAAAGGAGAAACCGCGGTTGCCGAACGGCATTTTCGAAACGCAGTAGCGGTTACTGAAGAGCTGCGCGCGCCGCTTCCGGGTGAAGAGTTCAGGACCGCGTTTTTTGCAAACAAGCTCGTGCCGTATAACGAGCTTGTCCGGATCTGTCTTGACGCTGGAGAAGAGCGTTTGGTTGAGGCGTTAACGATGGTTGAGAGTGCTCGCTCACGCACGCTGGTCGACAGTATCGGCGACACTCACGAGAATCTGATTGAGCCGCGCGACGATTTCGAGGCGAGTTTGCTGACGCAGATCGGCGAGTTGCGTGAGGAGTTGAACTATCTCTACAAGGAGATCAACCAACCCGCAAACGGCGACAAAAACCGCAAGTTATCGCAGTTGCAGATCGAGTTACGCGAGCGCGAAAAGAAAGTGCTCGAAGTCACTCGTCAACTGCATCATCGTCGCGAGAGTGCTGCGCCTTTGCAGTCGTTCAACGTTCAGCAACTACAACAACAAATCACGGAAAACGGCGTCCTCGTCGAATACACGTCGTTGGCCGACGAGTTGCTGGCGTTTGTCGTGACTTCTGATCGGATCCACGTCCTACGTAATCTTGCGTCCATTGCTGAAATCGACACGCGCTTGAGTGCACTGCGCTTTCAGATCGACTCGCTGCGCTTCGGCGCGCGCTCGATTCGCCGGCATCTCTCGACGTTAACCGCAAAGATCAATGTTCACCTGCAACAACTCTACAACCAGCTCATCCGTCCACTTGAACAAACCCTCAGCGGGCGCAAACTGATCATCGTCCCACAAGGCGGGCTGCATTATCTTCCGTTTCATGCTTTGCATGACGGCGAACGGTATTTGATCGAGCGCTGCGAGATCTCGTTTGCGCCAAGCGCCGCGATTTTTCAACAGTGTCTGCAACGCGGCGAACACAAACTATCGCGGGCGTTGCTGATGGGTGTCGCAGATGAACAGGCACCGCGGATTGTCGATGAGATCCGTACGTTAACGAAAGTCTTCCCGGACGCAACTGCGCTGGTTGAAGACGCGGCCACGATCGAAGCCTTGCGCCGCCACTCGGCCGGCGTTGACCTTCTGCACCTTGCCTGTCACGGGCAATTTCGTTCGGATAATCCACTGTTTTCCGCGCTGAGGTTGGCTGACGGGTGGTTCACACTGCGTGACGCATACGGACTCAAACTTGATGACGCGCTGGTTACGCTGAGTGCGTGTGAAACTGGCGCCAATGTCGTCGCGCCTGGCGACGAGTTGATCGGACTTGCGAGAGGATTCTTTTCCGCCGGCGCGCGCTCGGTTTTGTTGAGCCTCTGGATGGTAGATGACGAAACTACTGACCAGATGATGGTCGATTTCTACGAGGAAACAAGGCGCGGCCGCTCGTTGTCAGCGAGTTTGCGCGCGGCTCAGTTAAGGATGTTGAAAGAAAGACCGCACCCGTTCTTCTGGTCGCCTTTCGTTTTAGTAGGACACTGGTAGAGCCATGCCTACGGCGATCAGGGTTAGAATAGCGGCACGCCATCTGCAATACGAATCCCCCGACACAACCCCCGACCGTTCTGCGAAGAATTAGGCGTCCAGGTATTTTCGATGGGGTCTTAATTTGAAAATCTTCTCTGCGGTTCCCGGCGTATCTCTGCGCCCTCTGCGTTTGCGTTGCCGTTATCGCAGAGAACACTGAGATACGCCGAGGACGCAGAGAAAATCGTTCAATTTAAGACACCATCGTATTTTCGGATTCATTTCTAAGACTGTCTAACTGAGCCATACTATGCCAAAGAATCTCAGGATTTCATTTGTGCTATTGGTGCTGCTTGCCGTCGCGATCTGCTGGGTCGCCGGTGAGCCGTCGCAAGTTGTTCGTGCGTCTGAAGGCGACGAGGATTTCGTTCCCGGGGAAGTCGTCGTCCAACTAACCAGTACCGCTAATCTTGCGGGCGTCGCCACGCAACACAAGCTTGATCCAACTCCTCTCGATCAATTCGGTTCGCGGCCGATTTACCGTTTGCGTATTACGGATGGTGCGCGCGTCGAAGATCGCGTTGACCAGCTTCTGAAGGATTCCCGGGTTCTGTTTGCCGAACCGAACTTCGTCCAGAAACCACCTGAGGGTGGCGGTAACGGGTGGAGTGTGGGGAACGGTTGGAGCGTCGGCATTCCTTCGGCTTACACCGATCAGTGGGCGCCGCAGATCATCAATTTAACCCAGGCTCACGCGATCAATCGCGGCACTGGCGCCGATGGACAACCGGTCCGTATTGCAGTTTTAGATACAGGTGTTGACACAACACATCCCGCACTGGCCGGGCACCTGCTGCCGGGTTTCGATTTTGTTGACAACGATGCAAATCCCAGCGAAGTTGGAGATACCCGCACTGGTCCATACGGGCACGGAACACATGTGGCGGGACTGATCGCGCTGGTTGCGCCCGAAGCGAAGATTATCCCGGTTCGAGTGCTGGATGCGAAGGGGATTGGTAACTCGTGGGTGTTGGCGGAAGCGCTCTCCTACGCTGTCGATCCAGACGGAAATCCCGCAACACACGATGGCGCAGATGTAATCAATCTTAGTCTCAGCACTTTACGACGCACACATTTGCTGAAAAGCGTGTTGGACAAAGTTTGTGGTGATGGCGCAGATGATTTTCCGGCGGTTGGAAATGCGAATCTGGTGGTTGTAGCGGCTGCGGGTAACGGCGGCGACACTGTCGAGCAATATCCGGCGGCGGAATCTACGAACGGCTTGATTGCCGTCGGCGCATCCACCTCGCAAGATCAACTCGCTACTTTCTCAACACGCGGATCATGGATACGCGTCGCTGCGCCAGGACAGGGAATCACGAGCACCGTTCCCGGTGGTCAGTTCGGAGTTTGGAGTGGTACGTCGATGGCCGCGCCGCTCGTTGCGGCTGAGGCTGCGCTCATACACGCGCGCTTTCCGACACTTCGGAATACAAAGATTGTCGATCACATCGAGAAGACGTCGAATCGTATTGATGGACCAATTGATGAGCGGATCGACATTGGGCGAGCGCTGTCAACAACACCCGACTCGGAGGATTTATCACCAACACCAACACCCACTCCGACAGCTACACCAACTCCGACACCGTCGGCGCCGCTATTGTTAACGAGTGGAAGTTCAAATCGCGCCGTTGCGGTTCATTCAGTGCTGATGACGGTCGAGCCATTCGCCGTGCTGACCGCTAACAACTTTAGTCTCGATCAACGCACGCGCATCGAGTTATTGGCGATGAACGTCCAGTTGTTACAAAATGAGACATTGTCGGCGATCAATGTCTCAGCAGTGGACACTCGAAGTGTCAATTACGTGCTGCCCGTGGAAGCGTTAACCGTGATCCCTGGTTTTGATTGGCTAACCGGGTTAGTAGTGCGCCTGCCCGAAGACTCGACCCTCAAAGGCGACCTCGCAATCACCCTCACATTAAGAGGATTGAAGAGCAACACCGCCCTCGTCGCCATCCGATCCCTGTGACAGTTTAGTAATCCTGACGAACGGGCGGCCACGGAGGGCCGCCCCTACAGTTGTAGTCGATCAGGCGCGTTCCCTGGTGGCGCTGGATGAGTAACAACTGTAGGGGTGGCCCTCCGTGGCCACCCGTTTTTTTACTCGGATTCTTCCGCCCAAAAGATCCACTCGGCGCCGTTTTCGTGTTTCTCGCGGGGCGCGAGGAGGCCGCGTTCTTCAAGCTGCGTGCGCGCACTTCGATATACGTTTGCGTACAAACAGTGTGTAATATCGGAGAGCTCCCAGCCCTGGTTTGCAAGACTCGTCCGCCGAAAAGCCTGTTCCATTTTTCCACGTCGACGCTCAAACAGAGTCACAAGCTGCTGTGACATTTCTTCGCACAACGCCCGAAACTCCTCACACTCTCCAGCCTTGAACACCGGGAAATTCGGTTCGTAATAACGCTCGGTCGGGTGTTTCTTTTCGAACTCTTCAGATTCGCGCAACAGTTCGCTCTGTACGAGATCGCTCACATGCGTGTGTACGCTGGGCGCTGACAAATCGAGTGCCTGGGCCAACTGCGAGATTGTTCTCGGCTCGCGTGCGACGAGATTTACAATCTGTTCTTTGGTGCCATTCGGCAATAACTTACGCTTCGTAATTTCAGCCCACGGGTCCGAATAGCCGCCCGCTAAACCCGACACACATTCGCACGGAAAACGTAAGGGTTTGTTGTCACCTTTTTTCATCGTCACCTCTATACAGAACGGCTTTTAGGGCGTATCCTAAAACACCCCTGAACAAATCAGCTCCATTTGTGTATTGGACGGTAGCATTGACTCTGTTTCGCAAGCAAAGCCAACCGGCCGGTAACCTCAAACCATTTATCAGAAGGGAGGTAAGTATGACGTCGAAAGGCTTATACGTTGTCATAGCGCTGCTTGTTACGGTGGCGGCGGCACTTGTTTTGGTTGAGGGCAAAGACTCCAAACGCTCGTCCATACGCCTTGGACCACCCGCACAAAGTCATGCGCGAAGTGAAAAGCTCAGGAACTTCGACGCACAGATAGTCGCGAATGCAAATGAACTCCTCGAAGATGGCAGAGCCACATTCCGTTTCGACACATTCGGTGACGAAATTTTCTGGGGTGATGCACTCCAGCTTCACCAGGCGATCAAAGGTGCGGAACTGGGTGGTGTCGGTCCCGGGATTACTCCGACCACAGCATTAAGCCTTGGTCTGAAAGTCGACCTTGACGCGTTACCACAACCTCTAATCAATAAACTAAAGCAAGGTAAAGTTAACCTCGACGATCCGGCCACCACAGTTGCTTTGTTGAAACTGAATGCTGTTCTTGGCCTTCAAGGATTTTTTGCTGGTGACAATTTGACTTCGATCGGCATCACCTGCGCTCTGTGCCATTCGACTGTAGACAACACGTTGACGTTCGGCGTTGGTCACCGGCTCGATGGTTGGGCCAACCGCGATCTTGACGTGGGAAAGATCATCGCAGCGGCTCCGAACCTCAGTCCTTTTGCCAATCTACTTGGCGTTAGCCAGGACACTGTGCGTGCGGTGGTAAGCAGTTGGGGACCAGGGAAGTTCGACGCGGAGTTGTTGCTCGACGGCAAAGCGTTCAATCCGCAACAGGTGACTGATGGCGTTGTAACCGGAACCAACGTTCCCGGAGCGACTTTGATCCCAAACGCTTTTGATCTGGCCGGCTTCAATCAGCATACCTGGACCGGAGCGTGGGGAACTGTCAGCTACTGGAACGCTTTTGTCGCAGCGCTTGAGATGCGTGGCATTGGCCGGTTCTTTGATCCGCGACTAAACAATGCCGCGAAGTTTCCGATCGCGGCTGCGAATGGTTTTGGCGATCTACCGCACATTCCGCCTGAGCAAGATCGCATAACAAAGAAACTTCCGGAGTTGCACTTCTATCAACTCGCGATTCCTGCGCCCGAGCCTGAACCAGGCGTAGACTTTAATGTCGCAGCAGCCGAGCGTGGCGACGAGCTGTTTAGCGGTAAAGCGAAATGCAACGATTGTCATGTGGAGCCGCTTTGGACAGAGCCAGGCTGGAATCTACACACACCCGCCGAGATCGGCATCGATAGTTTCCAGGCCGATCGCGCCCCTGACGGCGTGTATAAGACGATGAATCTGTCCGGCATTTTCGTGCGTGAGAATGGTGTCTTCATGAATCCCGCAAACAAGGGGCGGTACTATCATGACGGACGATTCGCGACGCTGTTGGATGTGGTGAATCACTACAACACGCGATTCAGTTTAGGACTGACAGATCAGGAGAAGCTTGATCTCGTTGAATACCTGAAGTCGCTGCCTTCTGAAGAGGAGGAGTGACATTTACTCGCGAAAGGGGCGGCCACAGAGGGCCGCCCCTACAGTTGTAGTTGATCAAGCAACTTCCCTGGGGGCGTTCGATGCATGTTAGCGCAGCCTGGTGATCACGATCCGGACCGTTTGCGTTGAGCGTTCTAATCCGACCGTTAATACTTCGGAACGCTCCATTGGCCGATTGCTTCGCGCTTCGATCCTCAACTTCTGTCCGACATACCCATCGATCTTGAACTGTCCCTGCCCGTCAGCCGTCACTCCGTAATTCATACTATTGTGGGTGTACGTCGTATCTTTGACACTTACTTGAGCGTTTTCTACCGGTGAACCATCAGCCCAGACCACACTTCCCGTCAACACGGCAGCCGGGCGCTTCGAAGGGATGCGGACCTCGAAGTCGCTCAACTTCTCACCAGCCCCGACAGTAATCGTTTGCGCGTGTCTTTGATCGACAACCCCAGGATAGAACGACGGCGGGTAAGCAAGGGTCGGGTCGTTCAACTCGGGAAAGCCATTGCGATTCACCGCGATGTTATAGTTCCCGGGCGGAACTGCGGAAAACGAAAAGTATCCTTCGTCGTTAGTGCGGTCGAATTTTACGGAGTATTCCGTGGCATTAGTGCCGGGGTTCACCAGAGAAACCGCAATGCGCGCTACTGGCTCACCGTCAGCATTGATAACTCGACCACTAACACGTCCGTTATCCACGAAATACCACGCGACCCCGGCGCATCCGCGGTCGACCAGGCTTAGCTCCACTTCATTCCGCGCCGTGGTTAGTGTGTCGGGGAGGCGTAACGCGAGCTTGTATTTGCCCGGTCGTAGACCATTGACACGAAAACGTCCGTCAGTATCAGGACGAATCTCTTTTTTCTCTGTCTCACCTTCGATTACGATCTGAATATCCGGGCTGAGCGGTTCAGTTTTGATTTCTGTACGGATTGGTCCATCGTCCGGCCCACGCATGACCGCGCCGTAGATCGTTACGCCTGGAGGAGCAGATGAGAGCGTACCGAGAAATGCGAGGTCCTCAGTTGCCTGGCTGAAAGGTTTTGTGCGTGTGCAGATGCTGGTGATCAGCTTGTCGTTGTAGCGATGTGCATAAACAAGGTAACGTTGACCTTGTTGGAAGTCGAATCCACAGTCGCCACCGCCGCGGCCCGTGAATACCTCGATCTCAGTGCCGGACACACCAAGATATGACTGGTCGACAGAAAACTTGTACGCCACTGGAACCCAATCTACATCCTTTGGATCCTTCACCGGGCGTCGCTCGCTCCCGCGTACGCTGGTGACTGTGCCCACAAACACCGCTGACGCTGAGCCATAACTTTCACAAGGACTGCCGCCGGGGGCGCAAGTACATGCGGTTACGGCTCGGCTTGCCAATAGCAGGACAATCAGGATTGAAAGCGATAGAACAACGGAGCGGATAGTCATTGCATAAATCCTTTCGCAGGATACTCATCCAGCGCGGGCGCCGTTCGGCACTACCTCTTCAGGCACGGCAAGGGCGGGTTTGATTCCATCGGCGTATCCGATGTCCAGCAACATGCCTTCTGAGACTTCTCCCATGATCCTTTTCGGCTCGAGGTTTACGACGAATAATGTCTGCACGCCTTCTAACTGCTTGGGTTCCACTCGTTCCTGCTTCATCCCGACCAGGATGGTCCGCAGTTGATCGCCGAAATCAACCGTCAACTTAACAAGCTTGTCTGAGCCTCGGACGTCTTCGACAAGTTTGATGGTGCCAACGCGGATATCGATACTTTCCAGTACGTCGATCGAGATGGTTGGTTTTACAGGCGCTACATTAATCGTTGGCATGTTGGCTCCGTGATTAAATCTCGTAAACCGTTATACAATTGGTCCTCAATCAGTAAACGGGTCTCGCTCGGAAGACTGACCCGGCGCTACCGCCGGGTCAACCGCCCCATCAATGATGATCTGTAAACCAAAGTCTGCTCTACTTTGTCTGACCATTGCAATCCTGCTGGTCGTCTCGCCAACAATCCGCGCGCAGGCACCCACTGACGCGCAGATGGAAAAAGAAGCAGCAGAACGTTTGGAGCTCGAAAAGAAAACGCTCGCGCTGTTGAACGAGATTGCCTCGGGCGCCTGGGGATTGAAGCTGCCCGAGAATCGCATCTTCATCATGGCGAGCGCCGCAGACTTACTTTGGACCTTCGACGAGAAGCGCGCCCGCAATCTCTATTGGGAAGCCGTCAACTCCGTCAACTCGCTTAGCGTCGCAACTTCTAAAACCGGCGAAACCTTATCCAAGAGTGAAAGGGCGAAGATCGCGCACGCCTATTTCTTAACCTTGAGCTTGAGACAGAGAATACTGCGACAAATCGCGCGTCGCGATTCTCAATTCGCCCTCGACATGCTGCGCGCATCGCGACAAACGCCGCCACCACAGCTTGAATTAGACAAAGCCTTTTTCGCTGATGAGCGCAGACTCGAACAGGAGATCGCCGGCGAGATCGCAATGCGTGATCCCGCGGAAGCCTTGCAGCTTGCACGTCAGAGTTTAGGAAAAGGTCTCACGATCGAGTTGTTGAATCTCTTGCAGCAACTGCAACAGCGCGACTCCGAAAAAGCCGTCCTGTTTGCCGGTGAGATCCTCACCAAACTGCAAACCGCCAACATCGCTACCGATCTGCGCGCCTCAATCATCGCCCTTCACCTTATACAAACCAGCAGAAAACCTGAGTCGAGGAATGAGTCACGTTTTGGACGCGTGAAGGAGCTTGGTCTAAGTGACGATCAACGACGGCAACTGGTCGAGCTGGTGACGGACGCCGCGCTTAGCACGTCGGCTAATTCGAATCTGCTATCTGAGATCACTGACGTGATGCCGGAGATCGAGCAGTTTTTTCCGGAGAGACGTGCTGCTCTCGAACGAAAGCTCGCGACCTTCAACGAAACGCTAACCAGAGATCAGCGCAATCAGAACACTTACAACACCCTGATTCGACGCGGTATGCAGGAAGATCTCATTCGGGTCGCCGCTTCCGCGGACGACCAAACGCGCGCTTCGCTTTACCAGCAAGCCGCGCTAATCGCGGTTGCGCGCGGGCAGTCGGATGCATTTCGTGAGTTTGTGGGTAAAGAGGTGAGCGAGAAGGACGAGCGCCGGAAGATTTTCGATTTTCTCGACACAGAAGAGATCAGCACTGCGGCGGGCCGAAAACAGCTCGACCACCTGCGACAACTGTTGCCGAAGATCGAGCGCAAGGAAGAGCGCGCCCGGGCCATGGCCGAGCTCGCGATAATGTTGAAAGAGAAAGGTGAAGATACGGAAGCCGCTGCATTGCTCGATGACGCCGCGAGTTTGATCAAGACGAATCTGACGGACGAGCGACAGACAAACGCTTTGCTCTCGTTGTTGAGTGCGTATGCGATTGTCGATCCCGCGAAGGCATTCGCACTCGCCGAACGCACGGTGGACCGCGCCAACAGTCAAATTTCGATGCTGATGTTGGTGGACCGTGTAGTAAAAAGTGGGGCCGTGAAGAAAAGTGAGATCATTCTGGACCAGGCAGGGATAATGCCGCTCGATTACCTCGTGTTCAGATACGGAAAGGGTGTGGCGGCATTGGCGAAGGCGGATTTCAACCGCACGAAAGCCCTCGCCGATCGCTTCGACCGCAACGAGTTGAGAGTGCTGGCCCAGTTGCTGATAGTGAAGGGTCTGTTACAGCCACCACCCAGGGCCCAGGCGTCATTCCACATTCTGCAAAACTGACGATGAAGATTTTCTTCAACGCCATCACCTTGTTACTCATCATGGATCCGCTGGGTAACATACCGCCCTTCCTTTCCAGCCTGAAACACGTACAGCCTGACCGCCGTCGCAAAGTGCTGGTCCGCGAGATATTCTTCGCGTACCTCGTACTACTCGTATTCCTGTTCCTCGGTAAATATCTTTTGCGACTGTTGAGTCTGCAGGAAGAGACAATCAGTATCGCCGGTGGAATTGTTTTGTTTTTGATTGCATTGCGAATGGTCTTCCCGACCGATAACCGTGCCGGCGACACGCTCGCGGGCGAGCCTTTTCTGGTCCCGCTCGCAATCCCTCTCGTTGCTGGTCCTTCAACTCTAGCAGCGTTGCTGTTGTTGCAGTCGAGTCCAAACAGCACGTTGCAGCTCTGGGCTTCGCTGACGCTCGCCTGGGCCATCACGGCAACGATTCTTCTTTCTTCGACGATTCTTTACCGGCTGTTGAAGGAAAGGGGATTAATCGCGATCGAGCGACTGATGGGAATGCTGCTCGTCATGCTCGCGGTGCAGATGTTTATCAACGGCGTCGCGAAATTCATGAAGCCGTAAATGTTTGTCAGAAGTTCCACGTCAGCGCGATACCATACTGACGGGTTGTCCGGTTGAATTGAGGTGTGATCAGCGGCCACGCCGGCCTACTAATCGCGATCTCGCCATCGTCTGAATCAGCCGACTCACGATGATGAGCGTTGAAGACAAACTTACCGATGCTGTAACCCAGCGCACTGCCCGCAAGCACGTCCGAAAGATAGTGCTTGTGTCCTGTGAACCGCGCCACGCTTACCGCACTCGCGATTCCATACGCAGCTAGTTTTACTGCGGGGCGATGTTTGTATTCGCTCGCGATTACCGCGGCGACGGCCCACGCCTGAGTGCTGTGACCGGAAGGAAACGAGTTACCACCGTCGAAGAATTCACTGCGCTCGCGACCCGCGAGCGGCCGCGCGCGTTGCGTGATTCCTTTGAGCACAGTTCCCGCGATCGCACTGTTGATCAGTGCTTCGGCACTCAGCAATCCCGTCTCTCGCGCTCGATAGTTGTTGTTCTTGCGACCGATTAAATAGAAAGTTGTCGCAACCGCGCCCAGGCCGTAAAGCGAACCGGCATAACTGACGTCGCGGCTGGCTTTCACCTGGCGATTAGCTTCGAATATCTCGTCGCCGGTGATTCGATCGGTAGTAATCAACGCCATCAAACCGATGCCCGACGGAACCACCCATTTCGTATCGCTGCGTTGGAGGTGAAACGGAGCGGTCCAGATTGCCTTCTGATCGCTCAGGATGTTTTTGAAGAACTCGCTTTCGAGTGATGGGGTAGGCGAGGGCGTTTGCGCGTGCACAGCAGTGGTGTGTACAACCGCGAACAGGACCATGCCGAAGAGGCACTGCGGTATTCTATTACTTCGCATGTTAATTCTCCTTGTTGCACCGACCGTCTGATTCCACGCAGGGGTGGCCACCGAGGGCCACCCTTACAGTAACTGTTTACTCTCTGCGCCTGGTGCGACTCTTCTGCGTGGCGACGTCAACCTGTCGCGCGGCTTTGTCGATCTGGTCGATGTTGACTGTTTCTTCAACCGCACGATGATCGCGACGCTGAGTTTCCCAAAGCTGTTGTTGGTGCGCGAGCTCCTGCGCGAGTGGCTCGTAGATCTCGCGGCGACCTTCATCGTCCGCGTAGCCCCACAGACCGCTGTAACAATGACGGTCGTCGCCCCAACCGGGATAGTCAATGATCGGATAGAGGCACAGACCTTCGAGCTCAACGCCCGCAGCCGCGGCCGCGCGCACCTCCTGACCGATGTAACGTAACCACGACGGCCGCGCATCACCTTCGATGCCGGTCTCCGCAATGAAGACGGGTCTGCGGTAACGCTCATAAACTTCGCGCAACATCTCGCGCACGGGTCGGTGTAGCGGATGCGAAGGCGGCAACATTACGTCTTGACGACGACGCGAGGATGGCGTGTGCGGATCCTGGTGAATCCACTGGTTGTTCGAGTAGTAGTTGACGCCGAGCAGATCGAGATACTCAGGACGGCCGCCGAGTTCGGGACAGAGTCTGCCGCCGATCATGTCCCAGGCTTGGAATTGCGACATCCGGTAATCCTCTGCGGCTGCTGCTTCCTCAGGATGATCAGGATCGACAGCGATGTGAATGATAGGCTCGGCGTGGCAAATACGCGCGCGTCGATCGACCTCGCGCACGGCTTCGATCGCAGCAATCGACGCGCGTACGAGTTGCGCTTTTAATTCGGGACCGCGCTTTTTAGCGAACGGATTCAGGAATCCCGCGTCACCGCCACCCCACGATACGAACGAGATCTCGTTTGCTGGTGTGACGTAAAGCGGGCCGCCGGTCTCTGCGAGCATGACTTCGGCAGTCGCGCGGGCGAAGCGTGCAAAACGCTCGACGAAAGCGGCGCCCCAGATGTTTAGCCCGTCAGGCCAACCGTAATGAAATAAATCCCAGATGACCTGTGTTTTCGTCTCACGCGCTGCGCGCAGCATCGGCACGAGACTCGAAAAATCGTAACGATTTGCCGTCTTCTCGATCAGGTGCCAGCGCACACCGTCGCGTGTGGTGCGTATGCCGACCTGTTGTAATCGTGTGTAATCTTCGAGGGCAAACTCGCCGTGCCTTGTGGAAGCGACGAGGTCAAGTCGTTGTCCGGCAAAGCGGCCAAGCGCTTTACGGCGGGGAAGGCGGTGAGTCGAACATTCAAAACCACCCATCCAAAAGCTTTGAAAAACTGAACTGTCTACGGGGGCGCGCGAAATATCCTCGTTCTCAAGCGTGCTACTCATAGATGTAATCTTACACATGGTGAGGAGACTAGCAACCGGCGGGTTTTTTCACTGCGAAACGCTGTGCCATTTAGCGATCACGATTCCATCTTGATCGACCACATAAACCCACTCCTCCAGGAACGAGATGTACGAATATTCTTTAATACATCTCTTTTTGAGCTCCGGATCGTGCGAAAAGCGTGCGGGATTGCAACCATCGATCTTAGTTGGTTGACCCAGAACCCCGGTCACTTTCGAAATGTGATCACCCTCTGAGAGCTGATTGAACCCTTGCTCCCATCGTCGCGGACTCGGCAGAGAATTCCACACGTAAACTGCTCCAAGCGCGATGAGGAGAAGAACAACACGAACAATCCATTTCTTTCGAGTCGATGCCATAAGATGGTCGCCCCCCTAATTTGAAATCTTCTCTGCGTAATCTCCGCGTCCTCTGCGCCTCTGCGGTAAAAAGAACCCGCAAAAACAGGTAAACCGCAGAGGCGCAGAGAACGCAGAGATTACGCAGAGTTGAATTAAGGCACCACCAAACTAAGCGTTGTCTTGCGCTCTATAGTAATGCGATCTTATACTCCAGCCGCTCGCACTACTATCCTCTGTCAGTCTTCAGCTTCTTTACAATCACAAGCGACTATCATGAAAGTCGAACACCGCAAACAATTGGTAACGATATTGCAGTCCATGCCACTTCTGGGGACGTA
>DASTTS010000225.1:0-14660 GCA_035760085.1 Pyrinomonadaceae bacterium | reverse complement strand
GAGACCAAACAGGCCATCTGCATCGATCCCGGCGATGAGGCGGAACGCATTGTTGAGACACTCGAGCGGCACGGTCTGAAGCTCCAGGCGATCGCGCTGACTCACGCGCATCTCGATCACGTTGGCGGCGTCGCGGCACTGAAAAAACTGCAACCGCAGGCCGGGATCAACCTGCATAAAGGCGACGAGTTCATGTACCAGGCGCTGCCGGAGCAGCCTTCGTGGATTGGTATCCCCCGCGCGCAGTGGGCGGCACTCGGATTTGCTTTCGAAGAACCACCGCCGGTCGATCATTTTTGGAGTGATGGTGAGAAGTATTACGTCGGGAAACTTGAATTCGAGGTGCTGCACTGCCCCGGTCACACGCCCGGTCACGTTGTGCTTTACGAGCGAAACGAGCAGGTGGTGTTTGTTGGTGATGTGCTGTTTGCCGGATCGATTGGGCGGACAGATCTACCCGGCGGATCGACAGAGCAACTGCTTAGCTCGATCAAGAATAAACTGATGACGCTCGATGACGATGTGAAGGTTTATTCAGGACATGGACCAGTAACGACGATCGGTGAGGAGAGATTGACCAATCCGTTCCTCATTCACCGGTATGTTTGACAGGATTACAGGATTTTCATGATTTATAGAATGAATCTTGCTAATTCTGAAAATCCTGTAATCATGTCAAAGGTTTTTATTTCAGACGTTTCGCCTTCATCTCTTCCCACAACTCCTTTTGCTCATCATTCAACTGGCTCGGCAAGGTGTCGACGGGAATTTGATACTGCGCGCAGAACTGTCGCCACAAAACAAAACGGAGATCATACTGCCCGGTTGAGTCCGAGACAGAGTTATCGACTGGTGGTTGCTTCTTCCCCTTGTCCATGATGCGTGAGTTTAGCAGCTTTTGAGAAATTATTTCACGTCAAATGAGCGCAGAAAAATAGGGCTGGTGGGAGCGCTCGATCCACCCGCAGGCTCCACAGTAATTGCGAAGACGTCAACTGCCTCGCGCGGTATCTCATCCTTCAACACTGCGCTACCGCGGCTGTCAGGCACAAAAGTCTTTCCCGGCACCGGTGGTTTGTTTCCAACAATGAACCACAACTGGTAAGCGTTCCCCGCCGGCACACTCGGGAGATTGCTGGCCATCAATATCGCGCGACCAGTTCGATCATCGTACGCAACTTTGGCCGTCGCAATTAGCCCCGGATCGATCCCTCTCAACTCACTGACTCTCGCACCCCTGGTGTTAACGAGCTCGACAAAATCACGCTCACGCGCAAGCCGTTGATTCTGGCGCCACAGGACAGCCAATCCAATGCTCATGGCGGCAAAGAGCACAACGGCCGCTATTGCTCCGAGCGTTCCAAACGAGCTCCAGATGTTTCGCGGCGAAGTGGATCTAAACGGAACCACTTCCGGTGTTGACGGCAGATCCTTCTTCACTTCACTCAAGATACGCTCACGTACTTGCGGCGACGGCTCGGCGGGATCGGACGCAAGTGACAAAGCGGCAGCGGTCGCTTGCCAGTTTTCAAGCTCCTTGCGGCACTCACTACAGTTTTCGAGATGCTCGTTCAACGCACGCTCCTCCGCCGCGTCGAGCGCCGAGAGCGCACGCGCCGGAATCATCTCCTTGTAGTCGTCGTGGATCATCTCCTTAAAACCCGAAACTCTCTCCCTGGCCCGCCAGCATCTCGCGCAGGTTCATCATGCCTGTGCGCATGCGCGTCTTCACAGTTCCCAGCGGCGCGCCCAAACGCGTCGCGATTTCAGATTGGGTAAGGCCGTCGAAATAGGCGAGCATGAGTGGCCGCTTTTGCTCGTCGGGGAGTTGGGCGAGCGCTTTATTGACGAGGCCGCGTTGTTCTGACTTGAAGGCGTCAGTGGCAGCGTCAGAGATCACTTCCACTACTTCTTTCGCGCCTGCTTCGGCAACGCGATCGCGGGCTGCGAGAGTGCGCAGTCTATCGATGCCGCGACTGCGTGCCAGGGTTACAAGCCAGGTGAACGGCCGGCCGCGATTCTCGTCGAAATCGTCCGCTTTACGCCAGACTTGCAGGAAGACTTCTTGGAGGACGTCTTCGGCTTCCTCGCGGTTGTTTAATATACGCATGAGCAGCCCGAAGAGGATGACGCGGTAGCGATCGTAGAGTTGTGCGAGGGCCGCCTCGTCCCTCGCGGCAATCGCTTTCAGCAGTTTGACGTCGTCTTCAGGTTGCAAACGTGAATATACGGGCCAGCGCCCGAATCGGTTTTCTCACGCAGCAGCGCAACGGCGCAACGAAGATCGCAAAGGTCTTGCCGGGGTCTTCGTTGCGCCGTTGCGCCGCTGCGTGAGAAATTCCTAATTAAGCGACCGTGATCTCGTCCGCGAGGTAAACGTCCTGGATCGCGTTCAGCAGTTGCACGCCTTCGCTCATCGGGCGCTGGAACGCCTTTCGTCCGGAGATGAGGCCCATCCCGCCGCCGCGCTTGTTGATTACCGCCGTGCGAACGGCTTCCGCGAGATCGCTCTCGCCCTTCGACTCACCACCCGAATTGATCAAACCACAGCGTCCCATGTAGCAGTTCGCGACCTGGTAACGCACGAGATCGATCGGGTTGTCAGTCGTCAGCTTCTCGTAAACGAGTTTGTTCGTCTTGCCGTACGAACCGCCCAGCGCGGCTTCGACAGCTTTGTAACCACCATTTCGCTCGGGCAGCTTTTGCTTGATGATGTCCGCCTGGATCGTGACGCCGAGGTGGTTCGCCTGGCTCGTGAGATCCGCTGCCGCGTGCATGTCGCCTTCAGGGGTTTTGAACTTCGAATTCCGCAGGTAGCACCAGAGAATACAAGCCATTCCGAGCTCGTGCGCCTGCGCGAACGCCTCGCTGATCTCCGTGATCTGCCGTGTCGACTCGTCAGAACCGAAATAGATCGTCGCTCCGACAGCGACTGCGCCGAGGTTGTGTGCCTCTTTAACCGTTCCAAACAAAACCTGGTCAAACTTGTTCGGCAAGGTCAACAGCTCATTGTGATTGATCTTTACGATGAACGGGATCTTGTGGGCGTACTTCCGCGCGACCGTGCCGAGCACGCCAAACGTTGACGCAACGGCGTTGCAGCCCCCTTCGATCGCGAGCTTCACGATGTTTTCGGGATCGAAATACTGCGGATTTGACGCGAACGAGGCTCCGGCAGAGTGCTCAATTCCCTGGTCGACCGGAAGGATCGAAACATAACCCGTGCCCGCGAGGCGGCCGTGATCGAAGAGCGATTGCAGCGAGCGCAGGACGGCCGGCGAACGGTCGGAAATGCTCCAGACGCGGTCGATGAAGTCCGGACCGGGAAGGTTTATCTGGTCCTTCGAGATCGTTTGCGACGTGTGCTTCAGCAGCTCGTCGGCGTTCGGGCCAAGCAGCTCCGAGATCCGGTCGATGGAATCTGAGCGTTGAAGTTGGGTAGCCATTGCGTTTCCTCCCGGTGATGAAAGACGGAGAATTATACTGTTAATCCTGTAAATCCTGTAATCCTGTGAAAGACTGAGCAAACAGTTAGACAGGATTACAGGATTTACAGGATTAGCAAAATTAACCGCCAATCAGGCGCGCGATGGCGAAGGCGGCGCCGGCGGCAAGACTGCCGATCAAAGCCGTCTGGAGCGAGCTTCGCACCGGACGCGTTCCCGTGAATCGTCCCTTTACAAAGCCGAAAACCAGCAATGCGACGAGCGTGAATGCGACGGAATACAGGAGCGCGGTGGATGTCGTGTGCGCAAAAAAGTACGGCGCGAGCGGGACGAGGCCGCCGGCGATGTACGCGCCCGCAATCGTGAGGGCACTGGCAAGCGCTCGACGGGGGTCAGGCTTCTCGAGCCCGAGCTCAAACCGCATCATGAAGTCGACCCAGTTGCGCGGCTGGCGCTTCAGCGCCTGGACGATGGGCCACGTTTCGTCTTCGCTGAGACCGTAAGCCTGGAAGACTTCGGCGACCTCGCGCATTTCTTCGTGTGGAATCTCCTGCACCTCGCGCTTCTCGCGCTCGCGCTCTTTCGCGTAGTGCTCGGCGTCGCTCTTCGCGGCCATGTATCCGCCGAGTCCCATCGCGATCGAGCCGGCGGCGATCTCAGCGAGTCCAGCGGTAACGATGATTTCGGTGTGATCGATAGCGCCTGTGAGTCCGGCGGCGAGTGCAAACGGCACCGTCAAACCATCAGCCATTCCGATAACAATGTCGCGAACGACTTCACTCGACGTGAAGTGCCGTTCGATGTGGGGAGTCTGGGGCATGTATCCTGTTAATCTTGTAAATCCTGCAATCTGTCTAAAACTTGCCTAACAGCATTAACACGCCAATGACAATAAACGCCATCGCCGCCACCCGTTTCACCCACTCGATCGGCACATAATTACCAATCACACTCCCCACTAAAACTCCGACCGCCGACACCGCCGCAAGCGCGAGACTTGCCCCTAAAAACACGGCCCACGGCTTCTTCGTATCGGCAGCCATCGTCATCGCCGCGAGTTGAGTTTTATCACCCATCTCCGCTAAAAAGATAATCCCAAACGTCGTCAGCAGCACACGCAGATCCATTCGTCTTCTCCAGGCTTCACTTCAAATCGGTTACGAGGACGGCGTCGCGAACCAGGGACCCGCGCGTGCACGCCAACTTTTTACCGTCGTGCGACCACGTAAACCCCGTCATCAGCAAATCTTTAAAACCGGTCACTTGTTTCGCCGCGCCACCATCAACCGGCTGGCTCCAGATATTAGTCACGTTACTCGACGTGACCGAATAAAGAATCGACTTCCCGTCGTGCGACCACTGAATTACCGAAAGCACAGTACCAACCGCAGGCACTTCAAACGTCCTGGCAATCGGACCACCCTCAAACGGAATCACAGCAATACGATTCGGTGGCGCATATGGATCCTGCGATTCAGGATACGTAAATGCGATTGTGCCACCGTCCGGCGAAACGGCTGACGTCCGCGCTACGTGATCAATAATTTGCACGGCCTCGCCACCATCGATCGATATCTTCCAGAGTGTTGCCTTAGGCCCGGCGAGCGCCGTGTAAATGACCCAGCGACTGTCGGGCGAAACAGTAGGAAATCCATCTGACAAACCCGATGTCAAACGAACTGGATTGCTGCCGTCCAGATTAACGCGCCAAAGGTTTTTCTTATCGTCCTCCCATGACACAAACACCACATACCGTCCATCAGGGGTGACGACGGGCGAAACATCAGTCGTACTAGTCGCCGTCAACTGTTTGCGATTGTTGCCGTCGGGATCGGCGATCCAAACATCCGCGTTTCCGCCCTCGTTTGATACGTAAACGATGCGCCCGTCAGGCACCCACGCAACATTGCTGCCCGTAGACGAAAAGAAACTGCTGACATTTCCGGTTGGTAGTTTGACCGCCTTCTTTTCGTCACCTTCCGGCACGAGCCAAAGATTGACGATGCCCTGCGATTGAACACTCACGAGTTTCTTGCCGTCCTTAGTTAAACCAATCGTTCGATAGGCGTTCAAATCGTTTGTGACGCGCCTCGTGCGGCCATCCGGATAGTTGATGTACCAGAGCATAGCGTTGACCGGAGTCTCGCCGGCAATGACGAGCAGTCCTGACATATCCGGCATCCACTCCACGCGCGAAGCAAAGGTCCACGAGTCGGGCGTCAACTCCTTCTCGCTTCCATCAGCAACCGAGAAACCCATGACTTTCGTTCGCCCACCTACGGTGATAACCGTTGCGGCAATAATTTTTCCGTCAGGCGACCACGATGGACCAGTAAAGAATATCGGGTAGAAGCGTTGCGGAATTTTCTTGATGACGAGATTGCGCTCATTGCTGCCATCGACGTTCGCGATCACGATCGCGCTTTCACCCTGATTCGGGTAATTACCGCGAATCAGCGCAAACTGTTTGCCGTCTGGCGAGAAGGTTAACGGCGCGTCAATTTTCTCCAGGATCTTGACGGGTTTGCCGCCGAGTACAGGAATGCGATACAGCGTTCCGATACTGAGATTCTGTTTGGTCGCGTAATACAGCTCGGTCCCATCCGGCGAAAAAGTGATGCCAAAATATCCGACCGGCGCCGGCGCCACGATCTCCTTGTCGTTCGCAGTACTCACCTGGCGAATGTAAAGACTCTGTTGGCTGCGATCGCTCAACACATAAACGATGTACTTGCCGTCAGGCGAGATCGTCGCGTCGATTGCGTTGCCGGAGTTTGTCAGACGCGTGAGCTGAACATCCCAGAAGTGGGCCACCGGCCCGGCGCGATTAAGCCACTTATAAACTCCGAAAACGCCGGCGGCGACCGCGAGCAAGGCCACGACCAACACGAGCGCTGAGGCGACTTTGTGACGTTTGATCTCGAGGCTGATCGATTCGCTGATATTGCTGATGGCACTGCGTTCTGTTGTTGCTCGTGGTCCTGACATTGCTTCGGTCGGGTCACTCGCAACGATCACGCCCGTTCCATCACTTTCAGACGCAACCGAGCGATCTAACTTGTCCTGGAACTCGAGGTCTTGTTTGAGTACTTTTAGATCGAGCCACAGATCTTTAACGACTTGATAACGCTCTTCGCGATCCTTTCGCAGCGACTTATTAACGATGCGCACGAGCTCAGCAGGAACTCCCTGGGCCACGCGCGTCAGTGGCGGCGGCTCAGTCTTGAGAATTGCAGCGAGTGTGTCGCTCGGCGTCTCGCCTTCAAACGGCTTGCGACGCGCCACCATTTCGTAAATCACTGCCCCAAGACTGAAGATGTCCGAACGATGATCGACGCCGAGCCCGCGCGCCTGTTCGGGCGACATGTAACCGGCGGTTCCGATCACGATGCCGGAACCCGTGCGCACTTGAATCGTTGGGGCTTCCGCTGCGACTGCGGGTGTGGCTTGTTCGCTCAACTTCGCGAGACCGAAATCCAACACCTTCACGTAGCCGTCAGGCCGCAGCATGATGTTTTCGGGTTTGATGTCGCGATGGATGATGCCCGCTTTGTGTGCAGCAGAAAGTGCGTCGGCGATCTGCATCGCAATGTTTAGCGTTTCTGACAGCGTGAGCGCAGATCGGCTTAAACGATGCCGCAGCGTTTCGCCTTCGACAAATTCCGTCGCGATGAGGTGTGAGCCCGCGGCCTGGCGAATCTCGTAAATCGTGATGATGTTTGGATGATTGAGCGCGGAGGCCGCGCGTGCTTCCTGTTCGAAGCGTCGCAATCGATCTTCATCGGTGGTGAACGACGCGGGCAGCAGTTTTAGTGCAACTTTGCGACCCAGTCGTTTGTCCCCGGCGAGATAAACTTCGCCCATCCCGCCGCGGCTGATAAACGAGATCACTTCGTACGAGCCGATGATCTGGCCGGAGTTAAGCTCGGCTTTTTCGTTTGCCAGCCACGTGGCAGCGGCTTCAAACGCGGGCTCGTCGATAAAGCTGCCGCTCTGTTCGTGCGAAGCAATCAGCGACTCGACTTCGCTGCGCAACTCCTCGTCACCCGAACATGCCTGCGAAATGAACACGCCGCGTTCCTCAGGGCGATACGTGATCGCCGAGTTGAAGATCTCTTTAACCTGTTGCCAGCGCTCGGGTGTCATCTCAGCAGTTGTTTTGCAGGACTTACATGTTAATTCTGAATAATCTTGTAAATCCTGTCTAAACTTATCTCCAATAACAGACGCGCACGTTTTACTCGAAACCCCTCATCCCAACTGCCTTCTTAACCACGCGCGCGCCATCTTCCAATCGCGCTCCACCGTCGCGTGCCCGATCCCCAGCACCTCCGCAATCTCCTCAATCGACAGCCCACCAAAAAACTTCAACTCAACTATCTGGCTCTGCTGCGGATCCATCCGCGCCAGCTCATCAAGTGCTTCATTCAACGCGAGCAAGTCGATTTCAGGCTCTTTTACGAGTTTTTCAACCGTCGTGATCGACACTCTTTGCTGTTCTGACCCACCGCGCTTAACGGCCTGGTGTTGGCGCGCGTGGTCCACCAGTATCCGCCGCATCAACTGCGCGGATATTCCAAAAAAATGGGCGCGATTCTGCCATTTCGCATTTCGCTGGTCGATCAGCTTGAGATAGGCCTCGTTGACGAGCGCCGTTGGTTGCAGTGTGTGTTCGGCGCGTTCGCGCCGTAGATAGTTGCTCGCGAGGCGTCGCAGCTCGCTGTAGACCAGCGGCATTAGCTTTTCAAGCGCTGCCTGGTCGCCGTTACCCCAGTCGATCAGGAGCTGAGTTATGCCTTCGGAGGACCGCATATGTGTGCTCGCGCCAGAGTTTACAACAAATATTTCGGCCCCGTGAGGGGATCCGGGCCAAACGTGCGCGTGAATAAGTGGAGGCAAAAAGCTATGAAAAAACTTTACATCCCCTTACTGCTAATCATGATCGCGATAAGCGCCCGGGCACAGACCAGCAGCGTGCAGACAGTGATCGCAAATATTCCTTTTGAGTTCAGTGCCGGCAAGACCACGCTGCCCGCCGGCAAGTACACGATCACCGTGCTTAACCCGGCATCCGATCGGAAGTCGCTTCAAATACGAAGCCTGGATGGTCGCGCGATTGCGATCGTTTTGACGACGACGCGTAAGGGTAACTTGAGCGATAGTGCGAAGCTCGTGTTTGAGCGTTTTGGTGATCGGTATGTGTTTGCGCAGGCGCAGATGGCAGGCGATGCGACTGGCCTCTCGATCGTGCGCAGGAAAGAACATGGCGAGAAGCAGATCGCCAAAGCTAAGAAAAGCGTGATTGTGATTCACGCAGAATAACGGCCCGGCAGAAGTTGGGGAACTCCTGGCAGGGCTGTGATGACGGCCCGAGATCCGCCGCTGGGTTTCGGGCCGTTGATTTTTGGAACAGTGGTTTTAGACAGGATTTACAAGATTCTTCAGGATGAAGAGGATGAGTTCTGATATCCTGTAAAATCTTGAAAATCCTGTCTAAATGACTCTTCGGACCGAAGCAATCGCCGGCATCACCACGTTCTTCACAATGGCTTATATCGTTGTGGTGAATCCGACGATCCTCTCAACTCCCGGAACAGGCATGGCTTTCAGCGGCGTGTTAACCGCCACGGTGCTCGTCTGTTTTGTGATGACGCTGCTGATGGGCCTATACGCGAAACTTCCTTTCGCAGTCGCGCCCGGTATGGGCATCAACGCCTACTTCACGTTCACGATCATCCTGACGCAAAAAGTCTGGTGGCAAACGGCACTCGGAATCATCTTCTGGGCCGGCGTGCTGTTTCTTGTAATCTCGGTGACGCCAATCCGCGAAACGATCGCGAAAGCTATCCCTGCGGAGTTGAGAATTGCGACCGCAACCGGCATCGGTATCTTCATCACGTTTATTGGTCTAAAAAACGGCGGTTTCATCACTTCGGATCCAGTCACATTCGTAAAACTCGGAACGCTCGGCGTTCAGTCGATTTTCGCAATGCTCGGCGTGATCGTGACCGTACTGCTTCTGATTCGTCGGAGTGCGCTGGCCTATCTTGCTGGTATTTTCGTTGTGACCCTCGTCGCGTTTGCAGCAGGACAAATCAAAGCGCCGCCTAGTTTGTTTAGTCCGCCAGATTTTCAAACGGTCTTTTTAAAGGCCGACATTCTCGGCGCACTAAAGCTTTCGCTCCTGCCGGCAATTATCGGCATTCTTTTCAC
The DNA here is from genome assembly GCA_035760085.1 of Pyrinomonadaceae bacterium. Classification (GTDB taxonomy): domain Bacteria; phylum Acidobacteriota; class Blastocatellia; order Pyrinomonadales; family Pyrinomonadaceae; genus PSRF01. Next base: position 5,001 of record DASTTS010000225.1, on the reverse strand, counting down.
CGATCTCTTCGATTCGCTTTCGACGTTTATCGGCGTCGCTCATGCCGCGAATCTGCTCGACGAAAACGGTAATCCTCGCAATCTTCGACAAGGCCTCGTAGTCGATTCGTTTGCGACATTTGGTGCGGGACTCGCCGGCACGTCGTCAGGCACGGCTTACATCGAGAGCATTGCTGGAATCGACAGCGGCGGGCGCACTGGCATGACCGCCGTATTTACGGCGCTTTGCTTTCTGCCGTGCTTCTTTCTCGCGCCGCTTGCGGGAATGGTTCCGGTTTATGCAACTGCACCGGTTTTGATACTCGTAGGCGCGGCGATGTTCAAGAGCGTCCACCACATCGATTTTCGGAAAATCGAGGAGGGTTTACCGGCGTTTTTGACTATAATCCTCATCCCCCTGACCTTCTCGATCACCCAGGGAATACTCTGGGGCTTCATTTCGCACGTTGGCCTTTATCTGGTTGTCGGCCGTCGCAAAGAAATTCATCCGGTGATGTACGTGCTCGCTCTCGTCGCTATCGGGTTGTTGTTGTTGGAGCATTCGGAATTTGCAAGGTGGTTGTATGCGTAATAAAGCTCTGATTGTTGTTGTTCTACTGTTCTTCGCGACTGTCGTTGCGTTTGCGCAAACTCCGTCGCCGACTCCTGTCGATAAGCGTGGACTCGGGATCCAGGGTCCGGGCTCGACTACCAACACAACCGCAGATCAACGCGCCCGCGAAGCTAAACCCGAACTCGTCCTGCAAACTGGCTACAACAATCTTGTCGGCGCCACGCGAATGGTCTTCAGTCCCGATGGCAAACTGCTCGCCACCGGCACATATCGCAGCAACACGATCAAGCTTTGGGAAACCGCGACGAACCGCAAGCTGCGAGATCTGTCGAGCAGCGGTCAAACCACCGTAGCGATCGCTCCCACGATTGCGTTTAGTCGCGACAGTCGTCTCGTCGCTGCGTCGGGAAGTGATAACTCGGTAACTGTTTGGGACGTGCTGAGCGGGCGTGAGCTGCAACATCTAGCCGGCGGAGCACAGGGCTCGGTCATGGGTTCGTTCGGTGTCTACTTCATCGGTTTTGCATCGGACAATCGGCTCGTGACCGTCGCCGACGCCGCGCGCGTTTGGGATCTCGCAACCGGCCGCGAGCTCCGCTCGTTCGAGATGGCCATGCAGGGCGCGTCAACAATCATGGGCGGTGACGGCAGCATCACGCTTTCGCCCGACGGCACGCAGCTACTTTTCGTCACCGAAGATTCTGACAATGAGATCCGCGTCGTCGATCTTGGCTCAGGCCGTGAAGTTCGTCGTGTGAAGCTCGCTGATCACCAGCTCGATAGTGTGCAGATTTCGCTGACTCCCGACGGGCGGCTGCTCGCGGCCGGCATCCAGGACAAGCGTTTTAAACTCTGGGATCTTACCAGCAAAAAAGATCACCAGCTTGGACCAACCAGCAAAGATTACCCGCAAGTAAAGTTTAGTCGTGACGGACGACTGCTCGCGCTCTCTGATAATTACACTGTGAAGCTCTGGGACGTTGCAACATTGCGTGAACTGCCCGCGCTGAAAGTTCCGAACAGTGGCGCCTCCCCGCTAACCGATGCGTACATTAGTTTCACCGAGGATGGTAAACGAATCGCCACCGGCGGTTTCGACACGGACATAACCGTTTGGGAAACCGAGACTGGTAAGCGAGTCTCAAACCTCGTCGGTCGTGCAAACATGGCTTACAACGTTTCGTTTAGTGCTGACGGCAACGAGCTGACTTCCGGCGGCCGCACGCGTTGGGACCTGCGCACTGGCCGCGGTCTGCGCATCACTCCTGACACCGGCGAGAAAACTTATGGAATCCTCACTCCCGACGGACGCTCGGTTGTGATGAGGAAAGTCAACACGAATTTGTTGACGGTGGTCGAGAGTCCGAGTGGAAAGCAGTTGTTCACACTAACGCCGTCTGGCGATGCCGGAGTCGTGAGCCAGACCAGCTTCAGTGCTGACAGCACGATGCTGGCGGTCGTGTATGGCGCTGTTGAAGATCCACATCCCACAGCAACCTCTTTCACACGCGGCGCGCAGGTCAAGCTTTGGGACCTGAAGTCCGGTCGCGAGCTGCGTTCGATAACACCAGGCGAGATTCCGATGCAGGCGGAGTTCAGCGCCGACGGAAAATCGATCGCGATCACCGGCAGCTTTGGCCAGCTCTCGCTTTGGGACGTGCAGTCAGGCAGCAAGCTGCGTGATCTGAGTGCGTCGCCGATGGCCGGCTTTACGGCACCGAAATCGATCAAGCCGGGTCAGATGCCGACCATGCCGAATATGGCCGACATCGCATCGATGATCACAAACACGCTCGGAGCGATTTCCGCGGGCACGCCGGGCCAGGCGATCACATCGATGGCGTTCACGAGTGACGGCAAATTGCTGGCGACTGGCGGCACCGAGTCGAAGGCCAACATCGACATCGCCGCGATGATGACCGGCGCGATGAATCCGAAGCAGAAAAAAGGATCGAAGCAGCAACCTGATCCTGACATCATGCGCGATTTGAAAATTGAATCGGTGGGCCAGGTTCAGCTTTGGGATGTGTCGACCGGTCGTCCGGTCGCTGTAATCAAGGGCCACGGACGCGGCGTCAGCAAAGTCGCTTTCAGTCGTGATAACAAACTCCTGGCGTCAGGTGCCTCTGATAACACCATCAAGATCTGGGACGTTGCGACGCGGGCCGAGCTTCGCACGCTCACTGGTCACACTTCCGCGATCGAGTCGATCGACTTCAGTCCTGACAGTCGACTGCTTGCGTCAGCTAGCGACGACGGCAGCACGTTTCTCTGGGACACAAAAACCGGCGAACACTTGTTGACATTGATCTCCCTCGACGATGGCGGTGAGTGGATGGTCGTGACGCCGCAAGGTCTGTTTGACGGCACACCCGTTTCCTGGAACCAGATCCTCTGGCGCTACAACCAGGAAACTTTCAACGTCGCACCGATCGAATGGTTCTTCAACGAGTTTTATTATCCGGGATTGCTGGCCGATGTTTTCGCCGGGAAACGTCCGAAAGTAGCGCAGGATGTTTCGAAGAAAGATCGACGCCAGCCGATCGTTAAGTTGTCGATCGTGGGCCAGGCGCCCGAATCAACCGTAGCGACGCGCACCGTTAAGGTTAAAATCGACGTCGCCGACGCGCCCGCCGACAAAGATAATCCGCAGGGCACAGGCGCGCAGGACGTGCGACTGTTTCGCAACGGCTCGCTCGTTAAGGTCTGGCATGGTGACGTGCTGAAAGGCCAGCCGAATGTGTCGCTCGAAGAGGAGATCACGGTTACCGCTGGTCCAAACCGTCTCGTCGCGTATGGCTTCAATCGCGACAACGTGAAGAGCAAAGACGCTCCGCTCGTGTTTACTGGCGCGGAAACATTGAAGCGCAAAGGAACCGCATACATCATCGCGGTCGGCGTTAATGAATACGCGAACACGCAGTACAACTTGAAATATGCGACCGCAGACGCGCGCAGTTTTGGAGACGAAGTGCGTCGCCGGCAGACGCAGGTTGGAGGCTTTGAGCGCATCGAGGTTGTGCAGTTACTCGATCAGGATGCGACGAAAGCAAACATTCTCGCAGCTATCAAGCGTCTCGCGGGCGACGTGGGCCCACCTTCACTGAAAGCCGGCCCGCTCGATGCGTTGAAACGCGCTGAGCCGGAAGATACAGTCGTGATCTACTTCGCGGGTCACGGCACGGCGCAGGCGCAACGCTTCTACTTGATCCCGCACGATCTCGGTTATACCGGTGAACGAACGAAACTGACTGAGCAGGGTTTGAGCACGATGCTCGCGCACAGCATTTCCGATGTCGAGCTCGAGACCGCGGTTGAAGGTTTGGATGCTGGTCATCTGTTGTTAATCATCGACGCGTGCAATTCCGGTCAGGCGCTCGAAGCCGAAGAGAAGCGGCGCGGCCCGATGAATTCCAAAGGCCTGGCCCAACTCGCGTACGAGAAAGGTATGTACATTCTGACCGCGGCGCAGAGTTTTCAGGCAGCTCTCGAAGCGGCGCAGCTTGGTCATGGTTATTTAACTTACGCGCTCGTCGAGGAAGGTTTGAAAACGCCGGTGGCAGATACACAGCCACGAGACGGCGTCGTGATCGCGCGTGAGTGGCTCAACTTCGCGACCGAGCGCGTGCCGCAAATGCAGGAAGAGAAGATGGCCCAGGGACGCGGCATCGGCCTCGAGGGCGAAATCACGTTTGTCGAGGGCGAGAAGCGCACCGTGCAACGCCCACGCGTGTTTTATCGTAGAGAGCTGGAAGCGAACCCGTTGGTAATCACAAAACCGTAGACAGGATTGACAGGATTTTTCATGACTTACAAGATAATCCTGTCTATCCTGAAAAATCTTGTAAATCCTGTCTAATGACTGACCATCCCATCGGCAAATCCGTCCCCCGCAAGGAGGGCCGCAAGAAAGTCACCGGCCAGGCGCTGTACGTCGACGATCTGTCGTTTCCTGAAATGCTTCACGGCGCCACCGTTCGCAGTCCGGTCGCGCGCGGAAAAATCACAAACATCTCCTTCGGCGGCGACATTCCCTGGGATGAGTTCGTCATCGTCACCGCTAAAGACGTTCCCGGCGCAAACCACGTCGCGCTGATCCTTAACGATCAACCATATCTCGCCGACGGCTTCGTCAATCATCCGGAAGAGCCAGTCCTGCTGCTCGCGCACAAAGATAAATACCTGGTCGAAGAAGCACGTCGCAACGTGCTCGTAGAAATCGAAGAGCTCCCCGCAATCTTCTCGCTCGAAGACTCGCTCGCGAAAAAAGAAGTAATCTGGGGCGAAGACAACGTCTTCAAAAAGTTTCTGGTCGACAAAGGCAATACGGACGAAGCCTGGGCCAGCGCCGACTTCATCATCGAAGGTGAATACGAAACCGGCGCGCAGGAGCAACTCTACATCGAGAACAACGGCGCGATCGCTATCGCCAATCCCAACGAAGGCGT
>DASTTS010000224.1:0-17767 GCA_035760085.1 Pyrinomonadaceae bacterium | reverse complement strand
GCCGATAAGAACCGCGCCAAACTCACGCAAGCGGGAATCGGTGTTTATTTCATCGATCCCGAGACCGGACAATCACGAGAGGCTTAGCAGACCGGAGTCTTCTTCTTCAGTAACCATCTCCGCCGGCTTGATCCCGTACTTCTTCATCAACTGAAAAAACGCGCGTCGTGGTTTGCCGCTCGCTCTTGCGGCACGGGCGATGTTGCCGTTGTTCTGACGCAGTGCTTCCTGTAAATACTCGCGCTCGAGTTTGCTCACGAGCTCACGTTTGACTTCCTTCAATGGTCTTTCGAGCACGAAGGTTTGCGTGAGCGGATCGTCTTGTTGGTCTTCACTCAAGAGAGGAAGCTCGTGTGGATTAACGAGATCCTCCGGTCGCAGGCAAGTCAGGTACTGAATACAGTTTTTCAGCTCGCGAATGTTGCCGGGCCATGAGTAGACCTCGAGCGTGCGAATCGCCGACGAGGAAAAACGAATCTTCGGCAGCTTGTACATCTTCGAGTAGTAGTCAACATACGCCGCGATCAGCAACGGGATGTCTTCTCTACGATCGCGCAGCGGCGGCACTTCGATCGGCACCACACGCAGTCGGAAAAACAGATCTTCGCGAAAGCGTCCGGCGCGAATGCCGATGTTGAGATCGGCGTTTGTCGCGGCAATGAAGCGGACATTCGAGCGGCGAATCTGAGTTTCACCTAAGCGCCGGTATTCGCCATCTTCGAGGTAACGCAGCAATTTGATCTGGCTGGCGAGGCAAAGGGAGTCGACTTCGTCGAGAAAGAGACTCCCATTCTCGGCGGCGGTGACGAGTCCTTCGCTGTGTGCCCGGGCTCCGGTGAACGCGCCGCCGACGTGGCCGAAGAATTCGTTCTCGAATAGCTCGGTCGGGAGTGCGCCGCAGTTAACCGGCACGAACCCGGACTGGCGGCGGTTGCTGCACTTGTGAATATGGCGCGCGTAGAGTTCTTTACCAACACCGCTTGGGCCAGTAATCAACACTTCGGCGTCCGTCGGTGCAATGCGTGAGATTTTTTCCAATAAATGTCGGTGAGCTAAGCTGCGACCGATCAATGTGGGAGTCATAGAGACAGCGCTCCTGGGGCACGGTGTACGGCAGGGTATGGGCGACCCGCCGTCGCGGGGCCTTTAGCAGGCTAAACAGTAGGTTCTACTGTTCTATGGGGTACAGAACACAAAACGTTTCTGAATGGTTGGGGAATTCATCTGGGCTACCTTCCGGTGACTGAGGCCACTTCCTGGGGAACTGCACGGGAGTTTGAGGAGTTCCTGAGGAAATAGGCTGCGTTAGTGAGTTTGCGAGGACTCATTGAGAAACACCAGCCGTGTTTATGTGTGGAAGGTTAGTCCTGTGGTGTGTGAAAGTCAATGTGAATTCGACCGAATTGGTCCTGTCGTGGTCTACCGCATCTCTACCTGCTCGAGTTTCGCGATGATGGCGTTGACGTATTGGAGGATGCCTTCACCGTACTGCTTTTGCCGGAACAAGTCTTTCATGGGTGTGCTCAGGTTTGTGAGGGTTTCGTTGGTTAGATCCTTCTGGAGGTTGTTGGTGATTTGGATGTGCCAGTTACGATCTTCAAGGGCTACAAGCAGCAGTAAGCCGCTGATGTTATTTTCGAGGCTGTTGCTCTTGCGTTTACGGGCCAGATCGAGCGAATAGTCGAACGCCGATTTATCGCCCGTGGTCTTCACGGTCACAACTGAAAAATCTATCTGCTTGCGTTCCTTTAGCGCGGCGAGCGTAGTTTCCAACTGCTTCTTTGTTGATTCATCAAGTACTTTTGCGTCATCGGTAACGTATTCAGTGGTCTGGACCGTGCCCGGACTCGCAGGCAGCGCGGCGACTCCAGCCTGTTGAGTTGGGCCGGCAGTTTTACACGCGACAACCGCGGCCGTAATGATGCACAGCGCAATAGTGATCGCAGCTTTTCTCATTTGCCTGGGCAAAGGTAACGGTCAGGAGGCGGATCAACCTGGTCTGGATAAAGCAAGTACAGGAGAATTTGATTGGGCCTGCACGGTCCGTCATATCTCATCACGATTTTCGACGGGTTTATACCACGAGTTTTGACCAGATACCTGACTGCGCGACGAGCTCTTGCCTTCACTGCCGCCGCACTTTGTTTGTTTTCAGAAAAGGCGACGATTAGAGATCGAGTGTCCGGAGCATTCTTGAGCTGGATGGCGTAGTTGTCGAGGCGTCCGTTTTCCTGCTTGATGCTTATACTGGTGGAATAGGCATCGAACAACGGACTCTCCCTGACGGGGCCCGCGCTGAACAGGGTCAAGAGTAATAACGATAAAAAGACGTGATGCATCCTCGAATACTATAGCCCGAAAACGTTAGACAGGACGACAGGATTTGCAGAATTTACAAGATTAATCCTGCAAATTCTTGCAATCCTGTCATCCTGTCCAAGGTTTTACTTCTCGACGATGTCCTTCTTCAAGGTCGTGACGAAGCCAAGGATCTCGCCTTTCTCTTTCTCGGGCACTTTGAACTTATCGAGTGAGGCGGCGAGGTGTTTGGCCGCGGCGTCCCAGTCTGCGTTGGTGATTCCGAGCCCCGCATGTGAAGTCATCATTTCGCGCCCCGTGTAAACACATGGTCCACCAGTGGCCGCGCAAAACTGATCGAGAATGTGCTGGCGAATTCGTTTCCTGGAATCATTGCTGTGGCCGGTAAAGAATTTCTCAAACTGCTTGTCGGAAACGAGCCGGCCGACGAAGTCGTCAACTACGAGAGCGAGTGCGTTGTAGCCGCCCACGCGTTCGTAAAGCGACTTCTCCTGGGCCCGGGCCGGCATCGTGCCCGCCAGCGTCAACAGCAGGGAAAAGACCAGTCCTGCAAACATGGTCCGCTGAAAACGTGAGTTGCATTGCATGTCTTACTCAATCTCCTCTTTCGAATGAATTTTCGTACTCGGGTAAAGTACGTGGCGACGTGAGTGATCGGATTTAGGCGCGTGAATCCGCGGTTACGTATTCGACCTCGGCAGGGCCCGGCTGGTCTTTGTATTGGAGTTGGTAGAGTTTGTAATAAAGCCCACGCTGTTGCAGAAGTTGTTGGTGCGATCCCGTTTCTTTAACAGTGCCTTTGTGCATGACAACGATTTTATCGACGCTCTTGATAGTCGATAAACGGTGCGCAATGATGATCGAAGTGCGGCCGGCCATGACGCGGTTCATCGCTCGTTGCAGAGTTTGTTCCGTCTGCGAATCGATGCTCGAGGTTGCTTCGTCGAGTATGAGAATGTGCGGGTTGAAAGCGAGCGCACGTGCGAAAGAGATCAACTGCTTCTGACCAACTGACAACCCGGCGCCGCGTTCTTTCACTTTGGACGCGTAACGCTCCGGCAGTCGTTCAATGAATTGTGCGGCGCCTACCTCGCGTGCCGCCCACTCGACGCGTTCCTCCGGTATGTTGCGATTGCCAAGCCGGATGTTGCTCGCCACGTCACCCGAAAACAAGAAGATGTCCTGCGAAACGACGCTGAAGTTTTCGCGTAATCGTTGCAACTGCCAGTCGCGAACGTCCACCCCATCAACCAGGATCTGGCCTCGCTGCACGTCGTAGAACCGGAATAGCAGATTCGTGATCGTAGTCTTGCCGGCGCCGGTATGGCCCACGAGGGCCAACGACTGCCCGGGCTCAACAGTAAAGGAAACGTCTTTGAGTACCCAGTCTTCATCGTTGTAGGCAAACCACACATTGCGGAATTCAATTCGTCCGGGCACACGCAGTATTGACTGCGAGCGAGAGACTGGCTCGTACGCGGTTGACGGTGTGTCGAGTAAGTCGAAGATTCGTTCACTCGATACGATCGCGGTTTGCAGGATGTTGTACTTCTCACTCAAACCCTGAATTGGTGACCAGAGTCGCTCAGTGTATTGCAGGAACGCGACGAGAGTGCCGAGTGTGATCGCGTTCTGAATAACCTGCCCGCCGCCGTACCAGATGATGACCGCGCTTCCACCCGCCGCGATCAAACTGACGAGGGGATAAAAGATGCCGTAGTAAAAAACCGTATCGAGATTTGCGTGCAGGTGCTCGCGATTGATTCCGGCCATTTGCGCGAGCGCTTTATCTTCCCGGTTGAATAGCTGAACGACGTGCATCCCCGAAAGATATTCCTGCATGAATGCATTCAGACGCGCGACCTTGAGACGCACCTTACGATAGCTGACTCGTGTGCCGCGCCGGAACCATGCAGTTGCGGCGGCGAGGAGTGGGATGAGTGCCATCGAGACGAGTGTGAGCTTCCAGTTGTAATAAAACATCACACTGAGCGCACCCACGATTAAAACGATGTCACCCAACGTCGCGATCAAACCCGAGGTAAACAGATCGTTGAGCGCATCAACGTCGCTCGTCAGCCGCGTCATCAAACGGCCGACGGGCGTTCGATCGTAGTAGGAAATGTCGATTGTCTGAAGTTTGATGAAGATCTGCTCGCGCACCGCCCGCATCGCGTTTTGGCCGATCGTGTTGAGCAGCAGTTCCTGGAAGTAGCCGAGCATGAGGTTAACAACGAGGACGAGGATGTAGGCAGTGACGATGAGGCTTATTCCCTTGAACGCTGACTCCTGGCTGATTTGCCCGTCAACCGCGGGTTTGATGAAACCATCGATCGCCCATCTCGTGAGCATTGGTCCAACCTGAAGCAGCAGGCTGATCAAGATCGTCAACAGCAGCGCCGCTACGATCTTTCCCTTGTAAGGGCGAACGTAACCGAGCAAACGCCGTGCGATCCGCGCGTCGTAAAGTTTGCCCAGCTCTGTTTCTTCGTTAGCGTTTCGCATGTTTTAAGTAGCTGCGATTTGTTCTTCCAGGGCCTGTCGTTCGCAAAGGTCGACGTACTTGCCGCCCGCGCGCATCAGCTCGTCGTGAGTTCCGCGCATGACGATCTCTCCGTGATCGAGCACACAGATCAGATCGGCGTCTTTAATCGTTGAGATACGATGCGAGACGATGAGTGTTGTTTGTTGGCGCATCACATCGCGGAGGTGTTCGAGGATTCGTTGCTCCGTGTACGTATCGACAGCGGAGAGAGCGTCATCGAGTACTAAGATTCGGGGCCGGCGAATCACGGCGCGAGCAATCGCCGTCCGTTGCTTCTGGCCACCCGAAAGCGTGATGCCGCGCTCGCCGACGAGTGTTTGATAACCCTCGGGAAAGCCGTGTACGTCCTCGCTCAGTCCCGCGAGCTCACCTGCTTTTTCGATCTCCACCGGCCGCGCTTCCGGCGCGCCAAACGCGATGTTCTCCGCAAGTGTTTCACTGAACAGAACAGTTTCTTGTGGTACATAACCGATGCTCGCGCGCAGTTGTTGCAGCGAGAGCTCGCGGATCGGATGACCGTCGATCAGGACCATTCCCGGTTCGGCGTCGAGCAGACGCGGAATGAGATTCATCAACGTAGACTTGCCGGAGCCGGTTTGACCGGCGAACGCAACGACCTTTCCGGGTTCGACGACAAGATTGATCTTGTTGAGAACCGGTGGGCCATCCGGTGTGTAGCGAAACGTCAGGTCGCGAAACTCGATGGCACCCTTAACATCGATGGAGCGGGTATTTGGTCCATCGCTGATGGCCGGCTCGACGAGCATGATGTCGTGGATTCGTTTCACACTGACTGCGCCGCGTTGCAGAACGTTTGTAATGTAGCCAATGGCAGTAAGCGGCCAGATCAGTTGGCCAAAGTAGAGATTGAAAGCTACGAAGTCACCGACCGTCATGCGGCCGCGAACGGTCTCGCCGCCACCGACCCAGAAGATCGCGACAAATCCCAGACCGGTCAGCACTGCTATCAGCGGGCGGAGAACTGCCGACAGCCGGACAAGCCTGAGATTGCGGTCGACGTACTCGTGATTGAGACGCCGGTATTCGTCGATCTCGTTTTGTTCCTGCATGTAAGCACGCACCACCCGCACGCCTGTCAGGTTCTCCTGTGTTCGCGAGGAGATTTCGCCGAAAAATGACTGAATATCTTCGAAACGTTCACGAATACGCCTGCCGAAATATCGGACGGTGAGCGACACGAGCGGCATGGTGATGAGTAGCAGCAGCGTTAGCTTGACGCTAATCAACAGCATGAACGGAACGACGATGAGAACGCGGAAGAGCGAGCGCTCGATGTAGATGATGGCCTGGCCGACTAGCTGGCGCACCATGCCGAGGTCGCTCGTGGAGCGTGCCATCAAGTCGCCGATGCGACGACTCTGATAGAACTCGAGTGGCAGGCGCTGGAGGTGCGCGTAGAAGTCCTGGCGCAGATCGTAGTCGATGTGGCGGGAGGTTGTGACCATCGTGCGCTGTTGTAAGTAAAAGAAGATGCCGCTTACAACTGTGACGCCCATGATCGTCGCGGCGGCCTGCCAGAGCGACTGGTAAGTCACGCCGGCCTGTCCCATATGGTCGATCGCGCGGCCAATCACGCGCGGGATCGTGAGACTAAGCGCAACCGAAACCAACTCACAGAACGAACCCAGCAGCAACAGACCCCGATATTTCTTCAGGTACGTGAGTAACCACGCTCGACTGGGTCTGAAAGATTGATCTCCCATGACGTTCTTGCTGATGAGTCAGTCTTTTACAGGATTTACAAGATGGACCAGGATTTACATGTTAATCGTGAAAAATCCTGTAATCCTGTAAAACGACTAACCCACTACTTATCAAAAGTTGGGGCAAATGTTCTAGGTGAAGAATCAGCAGCGCTAACGAACAGTCACAATCGCCAAAGAACAGTCATTGTCGCTAATGACTGCCGCAAACGATTGTGAGAAGTTTACGCACCTCGCGTGACCTCTTGTGGTCCTCCGAAGAGACCACATCTTGGCAATTCTAGAGTTGTCCGTCCCACCCCCAGGATGGCCTTACTCCTTATGTGACTCGGGCGAAGTGTCTATAGACGGAACTACCATTCATACACCGGTGCCCAAGTTCACATGAGCACGATCTTTACTGGAAAGGAGGTAACTCTAATGGAACTTACAAATGAAGCGTTGTTTGAGATCGAAACACTGCTCTACACGGCCGCGGAAATCGAACCCGTTGGAGGCGGAGGCTCAAGCAACTGTAACTGTAACTCAAACTCAAATGGTTCTAGCGAGGAACTCCTTGCTTAACCCTGGCTCAACTTTCTGAGCCCTCTCCAGAAATCACTTCTTGAGAGGGCTCACTTGAATTACGAGCTCAAGTTTCCTTCGAGCGGACCGCGAAGGGGGACGGATCAGTATGCTTAAGAAACCGAAACTCAAGAAGTTCCTAACCATTTTCCCGATCTCCGAAACTACGTGGGGCCTGCGCGGCGGGTCAGACGAATTGTGGCGTCTCAAGTTACGAGATGAAGAAGCCAAACATGCGCTTGCTCTGCTCAGCTATTTGAACGGCGCGTATCTCGTCGAAGATATCGTGAAGGAGATGGCCACCAAGGGCGTTGATGCAGACGAAGTCAACACACTCTTGCAGCGCATGGAAGACGCTTCGCTGACCGAGGAAGCGGATTTGTTTGGACTCTCCGAACAGGAAGAAAAAGAGTTCAACTCGCAGATCACATTCTTTTCGCGCTACACACACGAAGGCGGCGCCAAGTACCAGGCGCGACTGCGCGAAACCAGAGTCGGAATCGTCGGTGACGGACGACTTGGCCGGACATTGCATCGACAACTCGCAGAAGCTGGATTTGGCGAAATCAATTGGCTGAGTAGTAATCCGGAAACTGTCAAAGCCGGCCTCAACGGTCATAGTTCGCAGACGCGAGTGCTTCAACTCGATCGTGATTCTGTTTTCGTTGAACAGGATCAGTCGTTGCCGCATCTGCTCTTCGTCGCGCAGGAGGCGGAAGATCCGCAACTACTGGACGCCGTGGATCGCCTTTCGAAGACACGGAAAGTGCCGTGGCTTCTCTTGCGCGCGTTGGAATCTCGCGTGGGCTGGGTGGGACCGCTCTTCATTCCTGACGAGACTGCCTGCTATCAAAGTCTCGAAGCACGGTTGCATTCGAATCTGGAGTATTTCCCCGAGCATCAGGTCTTTAGTCATTACTTGCGCGAAAAGCGCAGCGCGGCCGCGGAATGCGGCGGCCTGCATGCTTACTTTGAAATGATGAGCTCAATTGCCGTGATCGAAGCGATCAAGTTTGTGGCGAACGTAACTGTTCCCACTCTGGCTGGTCGCTTTCTAACGATCAATATCGGCAATTGGGATGTTGAAACACACGAGGTGTTAAGAGTTCCGCAGCTTGGCCTCGAGGTCACTGAGCCGAGACTCTTCGCCTGGAAAGAGATGCCACACATAGAAAATCATGAAGAGGGAAGCATCTATACGCGTCGCTCTTAAGCTCGAGGACGTGCCGCGGTCAGATCCGATGGAGACTATCCGTCGGGCCAGCCGCATGGTTTCGTCGCGAGTCGGAATTGTCCAGCGGGTGAGTCATGGAACTTACCACGCTCAGGATCCGGCCACGTTTGCCATGGGAATCATGGCAAGCGACATCTCGCGTTTCTCTGACACTGCAAACAGCAGTAAAGGCGGAGGCGGCGGCGAGGTGCTGGTAGGCGCGCTCGCCGCTACTCTGGGCGAGGCGGCTGAGCGTTACTGCATGTTCTTTTACGATAAGAACGAGATGGTCTTTGCTCCTTATCGTGAGATTGCGGCAGACGCCATTTCACCTGACCTCTGCCGGCTCTACACGCGCCAGCAGATTGACGGACTTGGACCAGGCGCGAGAGTCCGGTACTTCAACGAAGACACACCGGTGCGTTGGGTTTGGGGCTACTCGCTCACGGACGAGAAACCAAGACTCGTGCCGGCGTCGCTCGTCTACATGAATTACCAGTATGACGACGACGAACCAGTCATTGGTCGCAACGCGTCGAGCGGACTTGCGGGTCACCTGACACTCGAAGAAGCCATTCTGACCGGCATACTCGAGCTCGTCGAACGCGATGCGTTTACGATCTGCTGGCTCAGCAAGCGCCCTGGTCGCAAAGTGATAATCGACGATGAGGAAACAGAGAAGCTTCTACGAGAGAAGTTTCACTACGGCCATCCGAAGGTCGAGACTCACATCCACGACGTCACTCTCGATGTCCCGATTCCTTCATTCTTCACGTGGATCAAACGACCGACTGAGATGGGACCGGCAGTGTGTGTCGGCAGCACTTCGCGCCTGGATCCAAAAGCGGCGCTAAGAAAGTGTTTCCTCGAGGCCGGACAGGGAATTCCTTACTTCCGCTTCCTGCTCGGCCAGCTCAAAGACTGGGAACCTTCAGACGACTTCATGAACGTCACCAGCTTTGATCATCACTGCGTCTTCTATCTGAAACGTCCTGATCTGGTGCCGCAGGCATTTGAATTCCTCGCAGATGTCGAGGGTGAGATCCCGCTTTCGTCGATTCAAAATCGATCTACGGGACGCGTGCTGGGCGACATTCAAAAGTGTGTCGAGCTACTGCGCCAGGCGGGATTGGAAGTGATCGTAGTAGAGATCACCACGCCCGACATTCGCGAGATTGGTTTGCGAGTAGTGCGTGTCGTCATACCGGGCATGGTGCCGCTGCACGGCGTTTACAAGTTTCCGTTCCTCGGCTCAAAACGTTTACAGAAGTTTCCATTGCGAGCGAAACCCGGACAAAGCAATGGTCACGATGGCCCGACTTTCAACACTTACCCACATCCGTTTCCATAGAGGGCGAACATGATTGAGATCGAACGGCAAGCACTGAAAAAGTTTTCCGGCAAGGGCTTTCGCGGGCCCATGCAATTGGAAGCATCGTTGAGCGAGATATTCCACGAGAATACCAAGCTCACTCCGATCAGCTCTCGCGCCTACGGAGCCTGGATTGGTTCGATCGCGCATTCGAGAATGTTGACGACATTGATGTCGCAGGCATTCAAGATCTATACGCTGATGGACCAGGCTTCACTACCTGCAACGTCGCCGCAGAACCAGCTTGAAAACCTGATTGTGAACCGGCGTTCTATTCGACATTACGCCGGCACGAGTGTGAGTCAGGAAGAACTTGCACGTCTCCTCTACTTCTCTTACGGCATCACTGACAAGCGACGCAATTTTCGCGCGGTGGCCTCAGGCGGCGGTCTCTACCCTCTGGAGATCTATGCGGTGGCGCTGAAGGTTGATGATCTCGAACAGGGAATCTATCACTACAACATCGAGCACAACTGTCTTGACGTCGTCAGTCGCGGCGATCGCCTGGCTGAGCTCAAGGAGTCCATCTGGTTTGAGGATATCGAGATCGATGATGCAGCGTTGTTGTTCATCGTCACGTCGATTTTCGAGCGCAGCACGCTCAAGTACCAGGATCGTGGCTACCGGATGATATTGATGGAAGCCGGCGAGGTGGCCCAGAACATGACGCTGGTAGCGAACAGTCTCAACCTGGGCGCCTGCCTCGTGGGCGGATTTCATGACAACAACCTGAGCAAGATTCTCGAAATCGATGGAAGTCACGAAGCACCATTGGTGCCGATCGTCGTAGGCAGAATACGACCGGAAACAACTACAGCTTAGTTTTTCTTCTGGACAGGATTTACAAGATTTTTCAGGATTTACATGTTCATCCTGAAAAATCCTGCAATCCTGTCTAACATTCTTCGAGGTTTACCATGGCCACAGATAATCTTTTTACTGACACCCGAGTATTAGCAGATTCATTGCTGGAAAGTTCGACAATTGTCATCGTTTCTTCGAGCGGTGAAACGATGCGATTGGCGGCCGATCTCGAGGAGAAGTTTAAGGCGACGGGTGGCTTAACGTTCAGCGCGACGTGGCGCGAAGGTCTCGTTCGACCATTCGGCGCCATACTCGATATCGTCGAAGAACTCGCGGCCTGGGCCAAGCCGCATGAACCGGAACTGCTGCAACGCTTCGGTTGGTCACTCGTAAACCTGCTTTATCCCTGGCGCAAAAATGAAGCGGCCTTGCCAGTCGGTGAGCTGCGCGCGGGCCTCGCTGATCTCGTTCTGCGTAACGATCAAACCCTGATTCACCAGTTTTTCCAGAAGCGAAACGTCAGACCTCAGATCCTTTCTTACCTCGTTCAATTCGTAATTGAGACGACGAGCGCGATTACTGCGGCCACCTCATCTCCAGTCCTGCTGCGCTTCGAAAATGTTCAGTTGGCAGATGAATTGTCGATCTCGGCGTTGCAACTTCTCAATCGCTACGCTCGCATGAAGCCGGTTCCGGTTCGCATCGTTGCAATTGCCGAAGCAGCACCGGACACCGAGTTTGACAAGCTTCTCAACAAACCCGACTTGAGCGCGGAGTGGCGCGTTGCCCATCTCAACACCAGCTCGCAAATTAACCCCGCTGAACGATTACTCGAAGAATTGACTGCGGAACAAAGGACCGCGCTCGAAGCTGCCACCGTTTTCGCTTTGCCATTCAATGTTTCCGACTGGAAGTCAGTGCTACCGGATGAATTACAAGCCACGGCGGAGACGTCGGTTGATGATCTAGTGTCTCGCGGTTTGCTCCATCGCGTCGGTGAAGATCGCTTGCGGATAACACCTGGACCACTCGCGTTTCTGTCCGGCAAACTCGACTTCGAGAAGCAACAGGCGCTTCACGCTCAAGTGCTACAACTCGAGGAAAGCGAAGACGCCTTCGCCGCTGCATGGCACGCTGAAAAGGCAAATCGCTCCGGCGAGCTGCGCCGCTATTGTCTCCAGGCGATGCAACGCGCCTGGGCCGTCTCTGCCTATGACACCGCGCTCATTTTCGCGGAAAAAGCGCTCGCTGCGCCTGCTGACGAAACAGAGTTCAGCGAAGATCTGCTGTTGGCGATGTTGAACTACGAAGCCGGGCGTTACACCGAAGCACACGAGCAGCTCAAAGCTGCGGTGAACAATCCGCCGCCAAAAATGGACCCGAGACTTGTTGAATACCTGCTCGGCTATAACGCTGTATTTGGTCTCAACGACTGGCAGCAGGGCATCGACATTCTGAACGAGGTCTTGAAACATTACGAGGCCAAGGGAGACGAGCGCGGAATGGCTTACATTCGAAATACTCTCGCGTTCGCTCACTTCAACTCGCGCAACATCGGCGAAGCGATCAGTTTGGAAGAACTGAATATCGAACAGCTCAAGAGAGCCGATGTGCCCGACAGTTTTCTCGCGAGCATCCTGCAACTCAATCTCGGCCGGCTCTATCGCACTTCAGGTGAATTCGAACATGCGCTCAAGCTAATCAGCGAAGGGTTGTTTGTTAAGCGATCGGAGTTGAGCTCACATGCGGTGTTGCTATTCTACGCAACGCTCGGCAACTTCCAGTTCTCACAGAAAAATTATCGCGGTGCTCTCGACTCGTTTCATCACGCGTTCGAGTTGATGCGGAACGTGCAGTTGGACAGCGTCAAAGACCAGGCACTCTTCGCCTTTTCGAGAGGCGTGCCGCCGCTCGCACCCGAGCGCATGACGCGTCATGACGAGCTGCTTTATTACATTCACTTCCACTTAGGACGCACTTACAAGCGGCTGGGATTGGATAGTCGAGCTGACGTCTACCTCGGTTTCATACGCGAACAAGCTGATTTGCTTGGCCACGATGTGTACAAAGCAGTTGAGCAGAATTTCGCGTCTGGCGATACAACTCAGATTCAAGACACCGAACCGGTGACGGATTTTGCAGAGAGCGTTACGGAAGCGATCGGCAATGTTCGAAACCTGGTAGACGAGTGGTCCGGTGAAGCACTTGTTGATCAAGTAGCTGATCGGTTAAAGGCCGGACAAGTCGTAGCGATTTTGCAGCAACGCGAAATCGGACAGGGAAATCGTTTGACTGACAGCATCGTTATTTACGATCCCGCTCGCCGTGACTTAGCGGAAACACTGAAACTCGAGATTGGCGGCTCTCACATTCTGCGCGCCACATCGGCCCTCGTGTTACCCGAAGCCAGAAATCTTTTTAACGACGTGACGCCCCTGCCGCTGGTTCAGCAGCGTGCCACTTTAAGACCCGAGAACCGGGCGCGATATGCAGCCCTGATGCCGGTGCGGATCAGCGCTCAGGTGCTCTCGCCCGAGTACGATGGTCTGTTGTTCGACATTGTCGAGCGATTTGCACAGAAGACGGGAACCGGTCTGGTGGCAGTTGCGCCTTTCCATCTATGGCGGCGTGATCTCGTGATGACACCCGCGCAGGGCTTGTCTGCTTTCCTGGTCAGCTCAATCGACTCGATGGTTTTAGGCGATCGATTGCTGAGCAAAGTGCACGGCTCGGTCGGCATTGAAAATCTCCAGAGTTTCCGTCCACGCATCTCGGAAGAAGCGCTCGTGTTGCGAACCGGCACAGACTCTGCCAACGGCGGCCATATCCTGATCCGGATCAAACGGCGTGGTGGTTATGCGACGGATGAGCTGCTCAAACTTCACGCGGGGACGAAGGGAATTATCGATCTGTGTGACGGAAATCTCAGCGTCGCCGAAGTGGTCAAGCGTGTCGGTGCACAACAACCGAACGTTAACGATCAAAATGTTTGTGAGTTTCTGCGGACGTTGTGGCGGCGTGGCGCCCTTTGTTTTGACGAGCCTGTAGTTCAGGAGAGTGCCGCCGCTGCCGGGCACTAGATCGTTCAGATCATCTGCGTAGTCTGTGGTTAAATTTGCCTGACCTGAAATCCCCAAACCTATGTTATGATGCGTCCCTCATATTCGTTACTAGTTCTCTTAAGCAAGTCTCTTTCGACCGTAATTTGAAGAGGAATATAAAACGGAGACATAGCAACGCAGACGCCTCGACCTCAGATATAGCGATTCAAAAATCGTCCTCGACCTCCCTCATCTGAACGGGTCGCTTTGCTCCATTTTCACATACCGTAACCCGATTGATTTGTGTGCGGCCTTATTTGGGCACGGAGCGTATATGGATCGCAGAGTGCAAAAGGTTGTTGACTGCATGAAGAGCAACCTGGGTCAGGAGTTGGCGCTGGATGAGATTGCTCGCTCAGTGAACCTTTCTCCCTCCCGTCTTCGTTGCCTCTTCAAAGCGGAAACCGGAATGCCACCAACGCAATATCTCAAACACCTGCGCATGCAGGAGGCGCGAGAGTTGGCGGAGAATACCTTTTTGAATGTAAAGGAAATCATGAACCGGCTCGGCTTGCGTGATGAGAGTCACTTTGTTAGAGACTTCAAGAAGATTCACGGGTTAACTTTCAGTCAGTTCAGAGGTAACGGTAATCACCAAAAATCGATGGCGCAGGGACAGGGAACACCAAACACGTAAAATCTTGTTTCAGCGAGGTGCTTATGTGGGACTCTTTCGGTCAGGACGTCGTCTATGCCGTTCGCATGATATGGAAGAAGCCGGGCTTTAGCCTTATTGCTGCCGCCACTTTGGCCCTTGGCATCGGCGCCAGCACGGCGATTTTCAGCGTCGTAAATGGCGTACTGCTGAGACCCTTACCTTACAAAGATCCGAACCGCATCATGACCGTTTGGCAAAACGATCACCTGCGCGGGCTCGAACGACAGAAGATCTCACCACCCAACTTTCTCGATTACAAAGAACGCAATCAAGTCTTCGAGACGATGGCTGCGCTACGGCCTTACGGTTTTGACTATACGAGTCAGGGCGAGCCAGAAACGATTCAGTCATGGCTCGTGACCGATGGGTTCTTTCAAATTACCGGTACTAACGCTTTGCACGGGCGCACGTTTTTGCCGGAAGAGTTCACGGCCGGTAAGCAGAAAGTAGTGCTGCTGAGCTATGGCTTGTGGCAGCGGCGGTTTGGCGGTAATCCGAACATGGTCGGTCAAACCATGTTGCTCGACGGCGACCCTTTCACAGTTGTCGGCATTCTCCCGCCGGATTTTCACTTCACAGACAAACGAGAAATGATGATACCGGCGGTGTTTAGTGAAGGTGAAAAGAAGCGTCGCTCCGCTACGTATTTGTATGTCTTCGGGCGGCTCAAGCCGGGCGTGACGAAAGAACAAGCCGACGCCAACTTGAACGCCATCGCTGGAGAACTGGCACAACAATACCCGCAAACAAATCGACAGCTCGAGATGGCGACAGTGGCGTTGCCGGATCAATTACTGGGAGACGTCAAGCCGGCATTGTTCACGCTGCTGGGCGCGGTGGGTCTCCTGCTTTTGATCTCATGCGTTAATGTAGCCAACTTGTTACTCGTTCGCGGTGCGCAGCGAGCGCGTGAATTCGCGATTCGCGCGGCGCTCGGCGCTACACGCCGTCACCTCGCCAGGCAGTTATTGATCGAAGACATTCTCCTCGCGTTGATGGGTGGTATTGGTGGACTTTTGCTGGGCTGGGCGGCGCATAAGTTTTTGATACTTAATCCCGGGAATTTGCCACGAATCGACCAGATTCGTATGGATTGGCGGGTTCTCGCTTTTGCGCTCGGTGTTTCATTGATTACCACGCTTATCTTTGGCCTCTTGCCCGTGGTCCATTTCTCGAAGCCTGATCTACAGGGAGCACTTAAAGAAGGTGGGCGCAGCGCGACCTCTGGTGCGTCGCAGAATCGCGTCCGCAGAATTCTTGTTGTGTCGCAACTCGCGCTCGCACTCGTGCTGCTCATCGGAGCCGGACTGCTGGCTCGCAGTTTCATTCGTCTCCTTAAAATCGATCCGGGATTTTCGGCAGACAATGTGCTGACGCTTCAGGTTCACATCTACAACCTCAATCCGGAGCCGCAACAACAGGTCGCGTATTTCGATCAGGTGATTCAGCGCTGGACGAGTCTGCCTGGTGTGCAATCTGCCGGTGCAGTTTCAGCGCCGCCGTTCGTGGGTGAGGGAGCTATCGAGATCGATAATCCATTCGTTATTGAAGGGCGCGAGCCGCCGCCGGCCGGGCAGGAGCCGACTGCATATCACACGGTTGTTACCAGCGATTACTTTCGCACGCTGAACATTCCGGTGTTGAATGGCCGGACGTTCACGCGGATGGATAGCCAGCAGTCTCTTCCGGTGGCTGTCGTCAACTCGACGATGGCTCGCCGGTTTTTTGAGAATGAGGATCCGGTTGGAAAGAGACTCACGCTCCGTTGGTCCAATAAACCACTGACGACCGAGATCGTTGGCGTTGTCGGAGACGTGCTTCACACTGGACTCGACAGCAATCCGCGACCAGAGATTTTCCTGCACCTGCCGCAGGCGCCGTTCGGATCGATGACGTTTGTAGTGCGCACGCAGAATGATCCATTGCTGCTGCTGCCGGCGCTAAAGAAAGAGCTTTGGGCGGTGAATAAAGACCAACCCATCTACAGCCTGCGAACCGAAGAGCAGCTCATCTCCGCATCGTTGGGCGAGCGCCGGTTCAGTTTGTATCTGATCGGGATCTTCGGCATCGTCTCGCTAACGTTGGCAGCCGTGGGACTCTACGGCCTGATCAGCATCTCGACCAGCCAGCGCACGCAGGAGTTCGGAGTGCGCATCGCGCTCGGTGCGCAGTCGTCGTCAATATTAAAAATGGTAATCGGAGAAGGTCTGTTATTGGCGCTGATCGGCGTTGTTGTCGGCGTAGGTGGCTCGTTGCTGCTGACGCGATTTCTCAGCAAGATGCTCTTCGGGATCACGCCCACCGATCCCTTCACCTTCGCCTCGATTTCGGCCGTCCTCGTCGTCGTTGCGTTGCTGGCCAGCTACATCCCCGCCCGCCGCGCGACACGCGTCGATCCCTTGATTGCGCTACGTCAGGAGTGAGTGGTCGCTCAGAAGATCAACTTCACTGCAAACTGAATATTCCGCGGGCCGCCGCCGCCCAGGAATGGGTTGCCGATGCCGACGTCGGGGGTCACGATGATCGGGAGGAAGCCGGTGCCGCGGCCGGTGTCATCGATCGATGAGGTAATGTCGGCGGCGAAGCCCGGCAACAGTGGGTTCGAGAAGTTTGGGTGATTGAAGATGTTGAAGACTTCAGCTCGAAACTGAATCCGCAGCTTCTCCGTGATATCCGTGTCCTTGAAGATCGAGAAGTCCACGTTTTGATAACCCGGCCCGCGCAGTGCATTACGACCTAGCGATCCGAAGTGCCACGTGCCGGGAATGCAGTTAGCCGCACTGCCGTCGCCTCCAGCCGCAATCGTACACGGCACCCTGAAAGCCTCCAGGTTGATGAATCGATCGGGCGCGCTCGTGCCCGCATACGGATCGCCGATCAGATCGGGTCGTGGGAAAAACTCGCCCGTGTTGTTGTAATCATCAAACAACGTCAGGTGAAACGGATTGCCGGTGCGAAGCGTCACCACCGTGTTTAGCTGCCAGCCCTTGCCGAGACGCGGATGTGACTTCGCAAAATTCGGCAGCGCATAACTCGCGGTGACGACGAACCGGTGTCGATTGTCGAAATTCGAGTTGGCCTTTTCACACCTGGTGCAATGGCTGTTATCCGGTTGCGTCGCATTCGCCACGTAGTCCTGACCATCCGAAGCGTTGTCGATCGAGTGCGACCACGTGTAATTGATCTGCGTTGAGAAGCCGCGGCGATCCCGCACTGAGAACGTTGTTTGCAGTGCGTTGTAATTTGAAAACGCGGTGGTCTCGAGGTGATTTACGTAAAAGAAAGTTCCACCCGAGGGGGCGAATGGTCCATTGTCGAACGGCCGCGCGGAAGAAACGCTCGGATTCACCGGTTGATTGATATCGCGATAGCGAAACAGCTTCGTGCCGTGCGAGCCGACATAGCCGACTTCGAGCACGCCGTTTCTGAACAACTCACGCTGAATGTTGAGATTGTAGTTCTGAATA
>DASTTS010000223.1:0-6741 GCA_035760085.1 Pyrinomonadaceae bacterium | reverse complement strand
TGCGATTGGTGCTTTTTATACTTTGTGGACGAGGCGATACCGGCTGGCGCGCGTGTGCGCCGCAGCGCAGGTGACATTGATATTGCTGGGCTGGGCGTTTGCGCAATACCCGCACATCGTCGAACCAAACATCACGATCGCTTCAGCAAGCGCACCGCAAGTGACGCTGCAACTGCTGCTTGGCGCGCTCATTGCAGGCGTGATTTTGTTGTTTCCGTCGTATTACTATTTGTTTCGAATCTTTAAAAGTGGAGCCGCAGAATCGCGCAGATGAACGGAGATCTGCACTATCCTAAAGAACGTTTGGTGCGTTACAGGGCTATCTCTATCGGCCTCGCCGTACTGTCGTTTTGCATCGGCGCCGTGGCGCTGCTGGGCTGGATTCTCGACAACCAATACCTCAAACGAATTCATCCGTCACTCGTCACGATGAAGGCGAACACCGCCGTTTGCCTGATGCTCGTCGCGGTGTCGTGCTTTTTGATTAATGACCGCTCACCGTCTCAATTCAACACTGTCATTCGCCAGTTGTTTGCCGCTATCGTCGCACTCGTCGGATTAATTACCCTGAGTGAACATATTTTCGGATGGAACACCGGCCTGGACCAGTTGCTCTTTCATGAATCAGTTCAAGAAGCAGGACTTTCGTTTCCTGGCCGCATGGGCGTAGCCGCGTCGCTCAACTTTTTCTTTCTCGGAATCGCGCTTTCGTTTCTCGATGTGAAGACAAGACGATGGTTTCGCGTTTCGAACATCGCGGTGATCCTCGTTGTAACAGTCACGCTACTCGTCTTTCTTTACTACTTTTATGGCATCGAGCGCGTCGAGCCGATCGCGCAATACTTCACGATCGCGCTTCACACCGTGGTCGCCTTCGTGAGTTTGTGTACTTCGATTCTGCTGGCGCGGCCGGAGCGCGGCATGATCGCAACGATGCTGGGGAACAGTCCCGGCGCTGTCGTCGCGCGACGCATGCTGCCTGCTTTCCTGGTCGTGATCATCCTCGGTTGGATCAGGACAGTAACGCGCAACTCAGAATGGTTTAGCGCCAACTTCAGCACTGCGGCGTTCGTGGTTGCAGTACTTATATTGCTTGCAGTGTTGATCTGGTTGACCGCGTTGTCGCTCAATCGTACCGACCGCGAGCGGCGCGTTGCCGAACTAGCACTGCGCGACAGTGAAGCACGCCTGGCAGCACTGCTGGAGCAGCTTCCCGTTGGTATCGGCCTCACCGATCGCGAAGGACGTTTTCTGATCCGTAATTCACTCTTGAACCATTTCGTTGGCGATCGATTGTCGTCATTCGATCCAGTGTTTGCGGCACGCTGGCGCGCGTGGGACGAAGACGGCCGGCTGCTTGATCCGTCGGAATGGCCCAGTGCGCGCGCGCTGCGTGGCGAGTCAGTGAGTCCCGGCTGCGAGATGCTTTACACGGCTGCCGATGGGAAACAGATCTGGACGCGCGTTCTCAGCGTTCCGTTCCGCGATGAGGCTGACGAGGTGGGCGGCGTGATCGTCGTCGTACAGGACATCGACGAACAGCGACGCGCTGAGAATCGCCTCGCCGTGCTCGTACGTGTCAGCGAGTTGATTCGAACGCTTCACGATCCGTACGAGTTGTCGTACGCGGTGGCAGAAACTTTGGGGAATCATTTGCACGTGCGGCGGTGTTTGTTCAATGAGACTGACGTCGAGCGCGATCTGGAAATCGTGCATCGCGACTACACCGACGGGGCTGAGTCAGTTGCGGGCGAGCACCGTATCTCCGAGTACAGCGCCATCACCACGCGCGAAATGCAGCTCGGCAACACGGTCGTGAATAACGACTCGAAAACAGATCCGCGCACCGCTGCCGACTTCGATCGTATTTACGAGCCGAATGGCGAACGTGCTTACATAGCGTTTCCGTTGTTGCGCGAAGGACACTGGGTGGCTTCGCTCTGGGCAAGTGATGACCGGCCGCGGCAATGGACCAAAGAAGAGGTGTCGCTGGTGCAAACTGTCGCCGAGCGCACCTGGACCGCGATCGAGAAGTTACGTGCCGAAGCGGAGCGCGAGCGATTGTTAACGAGCGTGCAGGAAGCGCGCGACGCGGCGGAGAAGGCGAACCAGCTCAAGGATGAATTTCTGGCAACGCTCTCACACGAGCTGCGCAATCCGCTGAACGTTATTCTTGGTTACTCGGAGTTGTTGTTGCGAATGCAGGAGATCGAGCAGTCGCCGCGTTTGGTGCAGATGGGTGAAGCACTCAGACGAAACGCACAGTCGCAGTCGCAGTTGATCAACGATCTGCTCGACCTCTCGCGCTTGCAGCGCGGCAAAATCTCTCTGAATCATGAGACAGTTTCAATGCCGGCGATCATTGATAACGCCGTTGAGACTGTGCGTGCGGACGCGGCGGCAAAGGGTATTGATATTCGTATGCATGTAGGCGATCAGCTTTTGCTCGTTGAGGGTGATCGACTGCGGTTGCAGCAGATCGCGTGGAACCTGCTGAATAATGCGGTGAAGTTTACGCCTGCGGGCGGCCGCATCGAGATCGCGTTGCGTAATGAAAACGATAGTGCGGTGTTTGCGGTGACGGACACGGGGCAGGGAATCGATGCGAGTTTTCTGCCGCATGTGTTTGAGATGTTTCGGCAGGCAGATGGTAGTAACCGGAGGCGTCATGGCGGCATGGGTATCGGTCTCGCGCTCGTGCACCAACTCGTTCAGCTTCACGGTGGACAGATCAGTGCCGAGTCTGATGGTCCAAACAAGGGAGCGCGTTTCACGGTGCGCCTGCCGTTGTTGCGCGAAACGGCACGGATGAGAGCGCCGGTGACGACTGCGACGGGCGCGGTGGAGTTGAACGTGTTCGCGCAAACGAATTTTCTCATCGTGGATGATTCTGAAGACACGATCGCGATGTTGCAGGAGTTGTTGAAAGTTGCGGGAGCGAATGTGCTGACGGCGACGAATGGGGCCGACGCGCTGCGTCTCGCGGCAGAGAATGAGTTTGACGTGATTCTTTCAGATATCTCGATGCCGGAGATGGATGGTTATGAGTTTTTGCAGCGGCTGCGGAAAATCGATGGACGCCAGAACGTTCCCGTCGTCGCCATCACCGGCTTCGGCCGCAGCGACGACATCGCCCGCGCCCGCGCCGCGGGTTTCTATTCACATCTGACGAAACCTCTGAATCTGCAAGTACTGACCGAGGTGCTACAACAGCTTGCCAACCAAAAGCTGAGCGAAACGAGTCCTGATGTAGATTACGACATCAGCGCTGGACCAGTGTTTTAGACAGGATGCAGGATTAGCGTGTCAAAAATTTATTTTCGTGTTTTGACTTTCGGGAAGAACTGATCCCGCACCTTCCACACGGCTTCCATGTCGAGCTTCTCGCCTTCAAACACGATTTGACGACTCTTTTTGTCCTTGCGGTTCCTGAGATAACCGGAGACGTTCATCCAGCGAATGGCCTGTGCACCTGTAAGTTCGTCCGTTTGTCGCACGACGAGATAAACGTCGACAGGTTGGCTGATCCAGTACTCCAGATGTCGTTCATTCTTTACATCAAAGATTTCGCTGCCATCGCTCATCCGCTTGCGCAGGTATGAGTTTCCGCTTTTAAGCTGCACGTAAATTTTCTTGCCGCTGGCATTGCCGTCGTTATCTTTGAACTCTACTTCAGCGTCAACGCCGTAATCGAATTTGGTTAACTCTCGAAAGATCTGGTTCGCTTCGCCGCAGATCGCCATCATATGCCCGATGAGGATTTGCTCGAGCGCTTGTGTATCGAGGGCACGCGTGGCGGTTTCCTCCATGGCGAGGATCTTGCGTGCCACCTTGTCAGTCTTAAGACGCTGTTCGATGAAGTCGATTAGCAGTACCTTTTCGTCACATTGTTGACAATAGATAAAGTCTTTCTTTGCTTCGAGTCGCGCTCTTACCGCATTGAGATCCAACACTGGTTTCCCGCATTCCTGACACACATAACGGCGATCGCGCGACACCTCGCAACCAAATTTCGCCAGGTGGCGATGTACGTACTCGATGAAAATGACTTTAAGCTCATCAGGCACTTCTTTATCGAAATAAAGACTTACCGTCGCCGTGCCTTCGCCCTGCTTGTTATCGATCTTGAGTCCGAGAGTGAAACCCTTCGGTGAGGCAAACTCGGCGGCATTGCGCCAAAGCTCTTTGTGTTCGAACTCGTGGCTGTACCAGAGACGCACTACGAGTGTGGTCCAAACGGTTTGCCATTCGCCGCTGAACGTGTAGGAGACGAAGATGTCAGGGTCGTGTGGGATGTCTTTGTCGCGGCGATACTGTGATGGGAAGACGAGATGACGCCCGTTTGCTAGGTCTTCTGCGATGCAGAGCGAGTGGTCCAGGAATGTTTGGACGAGAGCGCGAAGGAGCAACTCCTCATCGGGCCGGTGTTTCAGACGCGCCACCCCGGTGAAGTCAAAATTAGGATCGTAAATCTCTGATTCCAGAACAGAACCGATCTCGTCTTTATTGGCACGAGCAGCGCGAATGATTGCGCCTGCGTATCCATTCAGCAGCTCCGGTTGAAGGAGGACCAAATCGCCAAACTTCAACGCGCGGGCAAGGCCGTGATTGGCCAGGAGCGTAACTGCTGTCCGCACGTCTGCTTCCGCAAACTTCTCATCCGGTAATGCTTGTTCAAGACGCTGCGTCAGCTCTGCGAAGCGCAACAGACGAATATCGTGCTCGTCGCGCATGGCAATGACGGCGTTCTTGAGCGCTGACAAAAGTCGCGGGGTGCTGGTCCATGGGAGAGTTTTCCACGGGATCATTTCCGCAATCAACCGTTTCAGCTTTGAAGCTTTGCCGCCGTTCTTGCCATCCGAACAATTCTCGCCGCTTTTAGCACTGGTTCCGATCCACTTCGCAAATCCAAACTGTTCGCTGAACCGTTGGATCTTTGCGTCGCCAAGCTTCATGCCACCGACGTCGATTTGGGAGAAGATCAGTAGCTTCGCGATATCGCGATCGGTTGTACCTTGACGCGACGCTGCCTTTAAAGCCTTCAACCAGTCTCCGGCTTCTGCAAATGGATCATCCTTTTGCGGGTTGACTAACAAGAGAGCCAGCGCAGTTTCATCAAGGAACAGTTGATGAATGAGTCGATAATCCTCCTGCCCTGCCAGGTCCCAGAGCAGCGCCTCCCGTTGCATCGAAGCGTTGGGCGTAAGTGGCAAATCCAGTTGCCAAACATTCATGCCGTGAGTGCGATCGGAGATTACGTATTCATCATTGATCAGACGATGGGCCAATGACGTCTTGCCGACAGTTCCTTCGCCCACCAAAACAACCTTTGCATTTACATACCGGCTTGCCGATTTAAGTGTTGAGGCCGTAGGTGCTCCGGTGAGGAGATATGTGTTGAGCAAGCCTTCCGCTGTGCCAACTACTAGCCATGAGCTATCAGGGCTAAATGCAACGGACACAGGTGTGAAGTCTTCAGTTGTAATCGTTTGTAGGCACTCGCCAGATTCTCTATTCCAGAGCCGTACAGTATGGTCGACGAGCCCTGCAGACGCGATCAACATCCCATCAGGGGATATCGCGACTCCGTACACTTCTGAACGATGACCTTCCAAGGTTCCGACACAGGTTTGCGTTTCCAGATCCCAGAGCTTGACCGTGGAGTCGACTGAGCCGGACACCGCAAAAGATCCATCTCTTGTAATATCGATAGAACTCATCCTTCCTGAGTGCCCAGTTAATGACGCTTCCCGTTGCAATGTTTGGAGATTCCAAAAATCTAATCCTCCATCGAAACGACCGATCAAACCATGTTTCCAGTCCCGAGTTACGGCTCCTCGCCAAAGCTTCTCTACCTTCACTTTTGCCAAACAATCTCCGCTTTCGATGTCCCAAACTCTCAACGTGTCATCATTACCAACAGAAGCCACTTGATTCTGATCATCAAGCGGACATAATCCCAAAACAAAACTGGAGTGGTCATCCCAACATCGAGATTCGCGTTTTGATTTCGTACTCCAAAGACGAATTGTGTTGTCCCGACCGCCGGAAACGATGAAATCCCCGCCCCGCATGAAAACGACACAATCTACTTCATTCGTATGCCCCTGAAAGGTTCCTTGGTGTGCCAGAGTTTGCAGTTCCCATAACTTGACGTTTTTATCCATTGAGCCAGAACACACCCACTCACCATTCGGGCTAATCGATACACTCGTTACCCATTTATCGCTCGCTTGAACTGTGCTTTTCAGCACGGCCAAATCTTTAAGGGGTTCAGGCTGCTTACTCTTACTCTGCTCGGTCCTAATCGATTTCTGCTTTACTTCCGGCTTGGAGTGCAGAAGTTCAGGCGATTCAGGTTTGCAGGCTGCCACTATCTCGGCTAAAGCCGAATCTGTTTCGCTCGTGAAGTCCACATACTTATACCGTTTTAACGTATCGGGCAGTTTGCAATCGATCAACAACAACGGAATGAAGCGTCGACCTTCATTAGTAGGGTCACGATGGATCGCCGTACTCCGCTCGAGAGCCACCCACCCGGAAACAAGAGCATTTGGAGAGATGCAAAGCACCAACACGCGTGACTGCTCGAGTCCTTCATCAACTTTGAGTGAGATTATTTCTCCCGCCTTAACGTTCCACTCGTCGAACCACACGCGTAACTTTGCGTCTCTTAGCCGTTCAGCCAGGCGGCGTACGCGAAGTTTGTCTTTGTGGTTATAGCTGAGAAAAACATCGTAG
>DASTTS010000222.1:0-5289 GCA_035760085.1 Pyrinomonadaceae bacterium | reverse complement strand
CAACCTTAACGAGTTTCTTGCTGACCGGCCCTTTCAGAGTTAAGCGATCCTCTTGAGACCTCAATCAATGCGAAAGCGGTTTAGCCAGTTATTGATCTTAGTATTTTTCTCGTCGACCGTGGCCGCACATTCTCAAGTGCGCGAAAAGGTTCAGGGCCGAGCGGACGCGGCCAACACTGCTCAGCGAAAGGTTGAAGAGGCGCAGCGCAAGACGCAGGCGATCGACATCCTGAAGGGCGTTGTGGAGAGCGCCGGCGAAATTCAAAAGGCACAAACGCGCGTGGCTCTCTTGAGTGCCTCCCTCGATTTACTTTGGAAACATGACGAGGCTTACGCCCGCGCAAACTTCGTTAAAGCGGCTGACGCCTTGTCGGACAGGTTCGCTTCGGACCCGATCCAGAAGAATGAGCGCGCCGAGATCAGGGCGACGATGGGCGTACTGCTGAGAGCATTCGCCCGTCATGATCCAAAGGCCGCGGCACGACTGCTCGATAAATTTCAAAAGCTACTTGAAGACGTGTTGAAGGGAAACACACTTTCTCCGGGAGAACGATTGTCGCTTGCACAGGCGAGCCTCGAGTCTGACGCAGCTCAGTCGGCCGCGCTCGCAGCGAAAGTGCTTGAGACTGGGGTGCCTGGAGCATTCCCTTCGTACTTGAACGAATTGGAGCAGCGCGACGCTGCGGCTGCGGCTAACCTCTTCCGGGTTGCACTCTCGATCGTTACCGCCGGCAGGATCTATAGCCCGGTACAAGTTACCGTGCTTTCGAGTTATGTCTTCAGGGAGAGCTCAATGTCGGTTCCGGTGATCAGGGCAGGCGAAGGTGTGCCATTGGAAAGCGGCATGTTTGCGAGTCCGCTGTCGCCACCGAGTCGGGAGTTGAACCAGGCCCTCGTGCGCGCTTACCTCGCTGCGTCAGGCGCTTATCTAAATGCCGAGGCACTCGCGCTTGAACAGCGCGTCGACCCGGACGCGGTCCAGGTCGCATTCTGTTTCTTCCTCGTTAAGAAACTGCGGGGCTATGTCGAAAGGCTAGGGCTCGATCGTGGTCAAGACTGGGCAGTGCTTGATGCAAAATTCACCATCCTCACGGAGCGTGCGAAGTTACGCGCCTCGATCTTGAGCGATCTGGCTACGGTGGCCCAAAGAATTGTTGCGGAAAACAGTGTATTCCGATTCGACAGCGGGGAATCTGCCTTCGCCGCAGCCGAGAAGACCGAAGACTCCGCTGCGCGTGCGGAACTCCTGGCGACAGGCATCCGACAGCTAATCGATGAAGGCAAATACGCAGAGGCCGCTCAAAGGATGAACGACCTTCAAGAGGAGAAATATCGGGACCAGCTCAACACCTATCTATCTTTCCGCCTGGCCGAGGCTTCGCTGAAAAAGCTCGACTGGTATACCTTCAACGCTCAGGTGAATCGTGTATCCGATGCTCGACTCCGCACATATCTCGTTATCTCAGCGGCTCTAGCGGCGTCCGACGCGAGGAAGAAAAAAATGTCTTCCGATTTTCTACTTACGGCCATGGCCGCGTTCCCGAAAATCGAAGACCCCGCCGCGCGCGCTGCGGCTCTGGTCACAGCGGCGGGAATACTGTACGCAGGCGATGATGCATCGTGGGCTGCGCAGGTGCTTACCGAAGGAGTAAACGCAATTAACCGCGCAAACCAGTATGACGGTGGTGCCTACACTGTGACGCTCGAAGCTGCGAACTCCAAGATATTGCTCCCGCTTTCGAAATCTGATCTCACGCACTGCTTCGAGCAGGCGGCGAAGCGTGACTGGCAGGCGGCACTCGCCGCCGCACAGAGCATCGAGTCCAAGGTCCTACGGATGCAGGCTTACATCGCCGCCTGCCGCAATGTTCTCTAACATCTAGCGCTTGACCTCAAGCTCCCAACACTCCTGCGATTGCTTCGATCGGTGGTGAAAAGAAGTAGCCGCCGCCGGTCGGAATCACCCATTCATCCCTGAGCTCGATGCGGCGCAGGCCGGTTGTGGTTGGAAAGTCGATAAAACGGGCACGTGCTCCGCGTTCGTCTCGTTGCCCGATGATGGGATCGTGACCGCCAAAGTTTGGTTGCACTGGAGAATTGGACCACCGGCGCGTCAGCAGCTCAAACTGGTTTTCGATGGTGCTGGCGTAACAAATGAACATCAGGCCGCGTTCCTGCTTGAGAAGTCGCGTCGAGGGGTTCTTGATGCCGGCGATCGGTGGACCAAACGGAATGCCGCGACGCAGAACCATCCGTAACATGCTGTCGTGTGGTTTGCCGAGGTCGGTGGAGATGTCGCGCGGATTGGCCTTGCGAATGTGCGCGAAGTGAGGGCAAACGGCTCCGAGCATGTCCTGCATAGCCTGAGGAAAAGTGTCGCCGCCATACCCCGGAATCGGACGCAAAGGAATCGGCAGTGTGGGGTCGTTGAAGATGAAATGATTGTTGGCCCATTCATCGCCGGCGAGAGTAGCGTCATCGGAAGCGGGCGTGCGCATCACTGGCGCGCCGCTGGGCCAACGCCCAACAAGCATCGACGCAAACTTCACAGGATCGAGGCCCAGCTCTCCGGACCCCGCAACGGCAAATTTCCAGAAAGCGGGCACGTTCTGACGCAAGCGCCGGCACACGACGTAAGAGCCCAGTGCGGCCCATGCCGGAAAATTCGGGGGCGCAGGTGGAGGTGGCGTGGCCACGGCAGCAGGGGCGGGAGCAAACGGATGCTCCGGATCCTGTCGCGGCTCGCCGAGCAGGAATTGCCCCGGCCAGATGAGCAACTGTCCTGGCTTGGCGTAGATTCGCGCACGCGGATCGGTGTGGTCGATGTAGCGCGGAGTAATAAAATCACCTGGCGCTGATGAAACCTTGCCGCGCACGCCGGGTTGGGAAACACCGTCCTTGAAGCCGAAGTGTTCATGTCCTCGCAGCGGATCCGGCAAAGTGTCGCCACGCTGTTCAAAGAGCAGACGAAGTTGAGCCGGAGCAGCGTTGCGCTTGATCAGGTTGACCATTCTCTCCAGATCTTTCGGATCATCGGCGGCCACAATCACCAGGATGTCCGCTTCACTAGATGGACCACCAACCACCCAGTTCTTTCTGTGACCGGGATTCTTAAAATCCGTCGGGTCGCCCAGATATGTAGATCGCGCAGCGAGTCCCTGACGAAAACTCTGTTCATTAAACGCATTGGCGTCAGCCTCACTGGCCAGCACTTGAATCGCGCGATAAGCGAACGCAATGTTCACCCACGTGGCGGACATCGGCGGATTAACTCCAAGCCGGTGACGCATCGCACGAAATGAGCGCA
This sequence comes from Pyrinomonadaceae bacterium, assembly GCA_035760085.1. Taxonomy (GTDB): domain Bacteria; phylum Acidobacteriota; class Blastocatellia; order Pyrinomonadales; family Pyrinomonadaceae; genus PSRF01. Next base: position 1,982 of record DASTTS010000222.1, on the reverse strand, counting down.
CCCAACTCAGTACTTCTTCCATCGACGAGATAAAGGGTGCGATCCACTGAAGGAACTTCTTCGCTCGACGGACGTCGCGAATTCGGAAAAAGAGAAAGTGCTGGTGATCTTTATTGAAGCCCGGAATGGTGTTGCCTTGAATCGTGGCCCTCTGTTTGGCGTCGTACACGGGCTCTGCGTCGGCGCCGGGGATCTCCGCCCCGGGGTCGCCAGTGAGCGCGGGCAAAATAATGCCGCTCGGAAACTTTGGTTCAAACTTCCCAAGTGCCTCGAGAGCGACATTAAACTTGGAAGCTACGGCTTTCGAGTTGATCTCAAGTTCAAGAGGTACAAGATTGTCTCGCGTGAGTGCGACTTGCTCTTTCACGATCTGCTTGCCCGGGACGCGTTTGCGTGGTGTTTTCTTTTTTGAATTCATGATGCCCTCACTCCGGCAACGCCGACGATCGATACCGTGACGTGTTCAGCGATTTGCCCGCCCCACTCAATGGGTCGACCACCGATGCTCAGATCGCCCACGACAAATCCCGCGCCGGCAGGCACCTCGTACTGAAGCCGCAGAATCTGTCCTGGATTGCCACGAAGGATGGTCCAGTAGTTGTCTACCGGCTTACCATCCGGCTTGGTCCATCCGGTGTCGTCGAAGTGCGTCATGTACAAACCGATCGGATCCCGCAACGTAACGGAAAACGGTTTGCGCACGAGCGCGGCCACGTCGTAGGTGACACGCGGGTCGACAGACGTATCGGCCACGCTCGGCATTTGATAGTTGTCACTTGCAGTCGGGATCGTCGTCGGTGCCGGTATCCCGGTAAACTGCGCCTGCGGTGTGACGGCGCTGTCTTGCGCAAGGTTGAGCGCAGCATTCAGGTTGTTGATGGATTGCCTCAGGTGCATGATGCCGTCGGCATTGTTCCAACGGTTGCTACGCTGGTAGGTACCACCGATGTGCAGATCAGCCTCGACTACGGCCGGGTTTACAAACGTTTGGTAGAGGGTGACAACGCGAGCGCGATCGACGGCCCATAACTGTTCAAAGTACTCGGGTGTCTCGGTGGTAAAAGTGACCTTCGTGATTTTTCCGGCCGCGTTGCGCTCAACACGCCATTCGCAGTATTCGTCCTGGACGTTCCGGTTTCCAGAATCGCCGCCCGGTGTTCTGTCCGCCTCGATGAAAGCGGAAGTGCGGTCGTCGAGTCTGGGCATCAGCACGCGGCGAGGAAACGCCATCCAGACCAACGCATGTTCGCCGAGGATGTTTACATCGGTTTGAGTTGCGTCATAGAACTCTCCACCGTTGGTGCCTATTGTGCTTGCGTCAAGGCGTAACGCGATGAAGTCGTGCCAGTTGTCGTAGAAGGGCGATCCAACCGGCATGTCCCTCAACGACGCCGGGGTATCGTAGCGCGCGAGAAGTGACATGAGGCTCTCCTTTATTGACGTAGAGTTTCAACCCAAAAGGAATGAGGTTATTCGTAAGCCTTGCGAAGAATTGAGCGCGGCCACAATATACCCACTTTTAGAGCCTGTCAATTTTTTTGCGCAGATTAATTAAGTGAATGCTCGCGGGTCTTCTGTGGTCCAGAAGTTTGGGTAGTTAATGACGAAGCTCGTTTTGTTCACAGTAAGCTCGGTTACGAACTCACCGCCATTACTTTCATACCGGTAAGTTGTCTCGTCCATTCGACGGTAGACGTGGGGAGAAGACAGCCGCCCCCCGTAAAATGCCACGAATCGGCATGACAGAAAGGCGGGCTGCTTCATGGACCGGGAATCCAGTCTGCGCCAGCGAATTGAAGCGTTATTCATCAGACTGGACGATAACGCCAATATCTATTTTGCTACTCACACTGGCTGACGCCGCTGGCATTCCAGCAGGTGATGTAGGTATCCCAATCGTTGTCGAGTAAATAGGTATTGACGCAATTGTCACGCGCTGCGCGGGCGTTGTCGCAGAAGTCCATTTCATACGAGGGATATGG
>DASTTS010000221.1:0-5834 GCA_035760085.1 Pyrinomonadaceae bacterium | reverse complement strand
AAATCCTCAAAGCGTTTTCCCTTAGGCGGCTCGGTGAAGAACTCGTGTCGCACAGCGACGATATCAACCGGATAGAGACTCACCGCAACATCGAGTGCCGGACCGACACTTTCGGGCGTCTGGCGGATCACGATCTCCAGGTCGGTCGCCTGCTGATTGCCGCCTGCTTCAGCGCCACTCGCGGGTAGTTGTCGATAAATCCACCACCCCGCGCCGACGAGCAGAAGAATCAACAGCCCCTGCAACGCCACAATCGTCAACCCGCGCACGGTGCCGAAGCGCTTCAAACCCGAGATGTACGAACGAGAAACCATTGCATAAATCCCACCCACGGCAGTGGGGGATTCGTTCAGATCCTGTCTACTTCAAACCGCGAACAAAAGCTACAAGCGAATTGACTTCTTTTTCCTTGAGCTTGTCAGAGAACGCGGGCATGTTGCCGCGCTGGTTGCGGCCGTTCATGATCGAATTGAAAATGCGCTCGTCGCTAACGTCAGCTTGCCACTGCGCGTCGGTCAGGTCGCGCGCGTGGCTGAATCGTCCTTTCGACGTCCTGGCTTTACCGTCGCTGCCATGACACGAGATGCAGTAGCGGCGATAAGTCTGCGACGCCGGGCGCGGCGTATCGCCACGAGATTGCTGCGCAAATCCCGCGAGACAAAGCATGGCGGCCAACGCAAAAACGTAAATACGCACGCGAGCCATGATACATGTTAATCCTGAAAATCCCGTAATCCTGTAAAACTGATTTTCACCTGCACGAGTCTTTGGTTATGATTACGACCGTAATCCCCGAGCTGGCAAACCAGGACAACTCAATTGACTGAAATCGAGATCACAAAGCTGCGCGAAGAGTGTGGCGTGTTTGGAATCTTCGGCCACCCGGACGCTGCGCGACTCACTTATCTCGGCCTCTACGCGCTTCAGCATCGCGGCCAGGAGTCGTGTGGCATCGTCGCTTCGGATGGTAACGAGCTGCGCTTCGAACGTGCGATGGGTCACGTCTCCGAAGCGTTCAACCAGACGCATCTCGATCGGCTGCGTGGTTCGAGCGCGATCGGACACGTGCGCTACTCAACCGCAGGCGAAGTCTCGATTCTCGAGGCGCAACCGTTCTGCGTAACGTGCCAGCACGGGCAGATCGCGGTTTGTCACAACGGCAATCTTCCGTTCGCGCGCGAGGAACGCCTGCGACTCGAACGCGAAGGCGCGATCTTCTCTTCGACTTCCGACACGGAAGTCGTGCTACACGGCGTCGCGCGCTCGCGACTACCGGTGCGTGAAGCAATTCCACAAGTGTTGACCGGCACTGAAGGCGCGTTTTCGATGCTCTTTTTGACGCCGACGGAGTTGATCGCGATCCGCGACAGTCGCGGCTTTCGGCCGCTCGCTTTAGGTCGACTCGGCGATGCGTGGGTGCTGGCGTCTGAAACGTGTGCGTTCGATCTGATCGATGCACAGTATGTGCGCGATGTTGAGCCTGGCGAGATGATCGTGATCGATCAGGATGGTTTGCGGTCGTCAAACGCGTTGCCGCCACAGCGACATTCGATGTGTTTGTTCGAGCACGTTTACTTCGCGCGTCCTGATTCGTTGATCTATGGAAGATCGATCAATGAATCCCGACACAAGATGGGTCGCAGGCTCGCAGTCGAACAGCCTGCGGATGCAGACATTGTTGTGCCTGTGCCTGACTCGGGCGTTGCTGCGTCGATTGGGTACGCGGCGGAGAGTGGATTGAGTTTTCGATTCGGGCGGGTGCGCCATCATTATGTTGGTCGGACGTTTATCGAGCCGCGGCAGTCGATCAGATCGTTTGGTGTGCGTATCAAGCTGAATCCGGTGCGCGATCTGATCAATGGTAAGCGGGTGGTATTGATCGATGATTCGATCGTGCGGGGTACGACGTCGAAAAAGATCGTGCGTATGGTGCGTGAGGCGGGCGCGAAAGAGATCCACGTGCGCATCAGTTGTCCGCCAACGATCAGTCCGTGTTACTACGGTGTCGACACGCCGAATAAATCGGAGCTGATCGCGGCGAATATGAGTGTCGACGAGATTTGCAAGTTCATTGAAGCGGATTCGCTCGGGTACTTGTCGCTCGAGGGAATGATCGCGGCAACGGGGTTGAGTCCGGAATCATCATGTGTGGCATGTTGGAATGGTCAATACCCGACGCGCATTACGCGCGACGCGGAGACATATTGGGAACGCGAGCATGAATCCGTTTAGTTTACTAATATTGGTTAGCGTCGCTTTATCGACGGCGCCATGCTTAGACAGGATTTACAAGATTTTTCAGGATTCACAGGAAAATCTTGTTCATCCTGCGAAATCTTGTAAATCCTGTCTAACGTTTGCGTCGCAATCAGAAGTGCTTCCCATCGAGGTCTTCCAGGTACTCGATCTTCCGGTGAACGTCCACGAAGCATCACTGACCAAAAACGAGCGAGGCTTCTACTTCCTGAAAATCTCTCTCGCAAATAGCTCCGAGCTCAAGCTGATCGGGTTTCGCTACTCACTCGCATTGATCGATTCAAAAAATCAATTGCAGCCGCTCGTGAATCGAACTGAAGGCTTCTCACTACCCGGCTATGGCATCAAGACTTTGACTTTCAAGTCTCCGATTAAGTTCAAACAAAAAGGCGGCGAGCGACTGCTGTTAATGATCGAGCAAGTCATTTCCCACGAATCGATCTGGGAAGTCGTTAAAGCTAAAGACGCGCTCGAAGCTTACGCGCGCGGCGATTATTCGATGACGCCAACCGTGCTGCGCGTGGCGAATCAGGTCGATACTCATCCGGATGTACAAATTATTTATCGACTAAAGAGAAACTAAGGCGAGGATTACCGATTGGGACGAGCTACACGAGGCTGTGGTTGTGCGATTGCCGTTCTTCTCGTCGTTTTTCTGGCGGGCGGGTTTGTTACGTGGCGTTACGTGCTGCCCTGGTGGCGAACGCAGCCGCCGCCGGCCTCGGGTGGCGAGCTGACGATCCGCGTTCTCGATGTTGGTCCAATCAACGGCGACTCGCTTCTCATCACTTCACCGTCAGGTAAAACTGTGCTCATCGACGCCGGCGACACCACGAAGAGCAAGGCCGTCGTCGAAGCACTGAAGCGCAACAACGTCCAGCAGCTCGACTACTTCATCGCGACACATCCACATCCGGACCATATCGGCGGTGCGGCTGAGGTTTTCAAAGCATTTAAAGTCTTGAATGTGATCGATAACGGACAGCAGCCAAGCGTGCCGCCGGGTCTCGCCACGCCGCAAACAAAAACACCTGCCGGTAAGAAGCCGCCCGCGACCACCAAAACAACGAAAACGTCTTCGCTCACGAAATTCTTCGACGACTACAAAGCAGCCGTGAGTTCCAGTGGCGCGCATTATGAAAACGCGAAGCCCGGAACGAAGTACGATCTCGGCGGTGGTGCGATATTGATGATCCTCGCGCCCTCCGAGCCATACTTTACTAAAGACAAGATGACGACAGGCGGCAACGAGGCGAACGCAAATTCGATCGTAGCGCGACTCGATTACGGCTCGTTTTCAATGATGCTGGCAGGCGATGCGGAAGAGCAGACTGAGCATCGTTTGCTGACGAAGGAATTGGATCTGCGGAGTCGTGTATTGAAGATTGCGCATCACGGATCGAAGTATGCGTCGTCAGGTGATTTCCTGAGTCGCGTGCAACCCGAGATAGCGATTGTATCGTGTGGCGCGTGGAATCGTTACGGGCATCCGTCGCAGGCCGTGCTCGATCGTTTGCGGGCGGCGAACGCGAACGTGAAGCTCTACCGGACTGATTTACAGGGCGAGATAACGATCACGACGCGGGGCACAGATATCACGGTGAAGACTGCGAAAGAAACGACGGAAGACATGTGGGCCGGACGAACCGCGCAGAAGGATGATTCGTCGCGGTCAGGGTTTATTGCGTATGGTGATTTTGGTCCACCACCAAAACCGTCGAAGAGAACTGAGCAAAAATGAAGCCTATTTCATACAGCGACGCGGGCGTTGATATCGACGCCGCGACACGCGCTACGGACCGGATCAAAGATCTGGCGCGCAAGACGTTCAACGAGCGCACGCTCTCCGAGATCGGCAGCTTCGGTGGCATGTTTGACGGCGCGTTTCCGAATCTCATGCAGCCCGTTCTCGTCGCGTCCGCGGATGGCGTCGGCACGAAACTCAAGATCGCTTTCGCCACCGGCGTGCACAACACGGTCGGCCGCGATCTCGTCAATCACTGCGTCAACGACATCCTGGTCCAGGGCGCGCGCCCGCTCTTCTTCCTCGATTACATCGCCACCGGAAAGCTGTCGCCCGACGTCGTAGCCGGCATCATCGAAGGCGTGACGAATGGTTGCCGCGAGAACGGTTGTGTGTTGCTCGGCGGCGAAACAGCCGAGATGCCGGGTTTTTACCAGGACGGTGAATACGACATCGCCGGCTTCATCGTGGGCGTTGTCGATCGCGTGAAGATCATCGACGGTAAGACGATCGTGCCCGGAGACGTTTTGCTCGCACTGCCGTCGGCTGGTCTGCACACAAACGGCTACTCGCTCGCACGCAAACTGTTTTTCGAAGTTGCGGGTTATCAGCCCGACACACAGTTGCGTGAATTAGGAATGACAGCCGGCGAAGCGTTGCTGCTGCCGCACGTCAGCTATCTGAAACCACTCGAAGGTCTGCTCGACAAAGGCTCGATCAAGGGCCTGGCCCACATCACCGGCGGTGGGCTCACCGACAACATTCCCCGCATCCTGCCTGAAAACACAGCCGTGCGCATCGAGCGCGGCTCGTGGCCCGTACCGCCGTTATTCGAGCTGCTACGCAAGCTGGGGAACGTTGCTGATGCGGAGATGTATCGCACGTTCAACATGGGCGTCGGGATGGTGATTGTTTGCGCGCCCGCTGATGCGATTGCGATTGAGGCGCATTTAGGAAAGTGTTACCGGATCGGGAATGTCGTTAGCGGTAATCGCGAGGTAATAATCTGAAAAAGAGAATTGCGATCCTGATTTCCGGTCGCGGATCAAACATGCTGGCTCTCAGCGATGCCGTTCGCGACGGGAGAATACCGGATGCTGACATCGCGATCGTGATCAGCGACAAGGCCGCCGCGCGCGGGTTGGAGTTAGCGCGAGAGCGCGACATCGAGACAGTTGCGATCGAGCGTCGTGGGCGTAATCGTGAAGAGCACGAGCGCGAGATTATCGCTGCATTGCGCGAGCGTCGAGTGGATCTTGTTTGCCTGGCAGGATACATGCGGTTGCTGTCGCCGTGTTTTATTGAGGCGTTTCGTGGGCGGATACTCAACATTCATCCGAGCTTACTGCCGGCGTTTCCCGGGCTCGATGCGCAGCGGCAGGCACTCGAGCATGGTGTGAAGGTGAGTGGATGCACGGTTCATTTTGTTGATGAGACGCTTGATGGTGGTCCAATCATCGCGCAACGCGTTGTGCCCGTGGTTGAGGGGGATACCGTTGAAAGTCTGTCCGCGCGGATACTCGAGCAGGAGCACCAGTTGTATCCTGAGGCGGTGAAGATAGTTTTAACCGCGGATCTCGTGGATAAAAACGCGGATTAGATTTTCTTTCCGAGGGACTCGGCGCGTTGGTAAGCCGCCCAGACGGCCTTCGATAACACAGTTCGCAGACTGCCTTTTTCCATCTGATAGATCGCTTCCGCTGACGTGCCGCCCGGCGACGTCACCATGTTGCGCAGCTCCGCTGGATGCTTGTGCGACTCTCTCGCAAACAGCACTGCTCCGAGCATTGTCTGATGGACCAGATCCTGTGCGACGTGGCGCGAGAAGCCCATG
>DASTTS010000220.1:0-7892 GCA_035760085.1 Pyrinomonadaceae bacterium | reverse complement strand
CAGAGCCCGGGCCTGCGCATCCGCAGGTCCCGGCACATCGAGGTTAAAAGTTTGCTCCGCGTCGTTTTGCGTAAATGTCATCGTGTTGCCAGTCGTCTTTCTTAGACCGTGCGGCACGATGTCCATCGTCATCTCGACTGCATCGGATTCGGTGTCCGTGAGTGCTTTCGCAAGCAACGTCAGCTTCCCGACGGTGTTCGCCTGTACGCGCCAGTCAACGCGATGCTCGCCGTTCGGGCGAATCGTAACTGTTGAGTCAGGCGTATCGAGTAACTGCGCGCCGTTTAATTCGAGCGAAATTTTGGTGGACTTGTCGCTCTTCAGAAAGTTATGCACGACGCCTGAGATAGTGACCGTGTCGCCTTCCGTCAAAAAGCGCGGCATCTCCAAACGCATGATCACGTCTTTGCGCGCAATCGTCGTCTGCACGGCTGAACCGACACGCGTGTCCGCCGTCACGCCACGCGCCGTTGCCCGCCACGTTGTAAGGTTGTCGGGCAATTTAAAGCTCACGGTCGCTTTGCCATCGCCGCCCGTTACTACCTCAGGTTGCCAGAAAGCGGTGTCTTTGAATTCTTTACGAATAGTGGTTTCGGCGTAGGAACTCTCGTTCTTGAAGTCAGCAAGCTGATAAGGAGACTTGTTCTTCGCTAAATCAACAGGCTTTTCACCACCGTAACCCGTGAACGTGTAATGAATCGCAAGACTCGTCTGTACTTCGTTGTAGCGCCGGCCATAGAACTCACGCTTGATGTTGCCGGCCGATTCCGGTGCAATGCTGTAAATTGCTTCGTCTACAATTCCAAGGCTGACTTCCGTGTTCGCTGCCGGGGAGCCGTCGTCGTTGCGGGCCAGGATCGTGTATGACGCAACGTCGCGCGGCTTAAACTCGCTCTTGTTTGGAACTATGTCGAGTTTCAGCATCTTGTCGCGCGCAGGCACACCAATGATCTGGCTCTGGTTGTACATGTCGCTGTTCTTCACGAACGACACGTCCAGGTAAACGTTAGGCGCGTACTTCTTCTCGATGGGTACGTCGATCACGATGCTGCGACCGGTGGCGTCGATTTGACGTGCGCTGAGGACCTCTGACAATTCCGTAGTCACCAGCAAGTGCGCCTGGTCCACCGGCAACATTGCCAGCACGTGCGCGGTTTCGCCCGGCTTATATGACTTCTTGTCAGGAACAAGCTTGATCGATTTCTCGTCGTAATTCTGATATGAAAAATCCGACCACTGGCCCTTCTTGTCGGGGGCCCAAAACGAGCCGCCGCGATTCACGATCTCTTTGCCATTCTCAGTAACGATTGTTTTGACGTAGATGCTGCCGGGTGAGGGCACTGTGAAATCATACGTGGCGTTGCCCTCGCTGTCAGTGTTCACTTCGCCCGAACCCAGCTCGCGTTCGTGAAGGATGTAATCAACAATCTCATACTTGTAGCCGTTATTCTCCTCCCACTTGCTCTGCCTCTCCCACGTTTGTTCGATGAACTTCAGCGTGACTTTTTCGGAGACCGGTTTACCCGCGTAATCCGCGGTCTTCACGCGAATCTTAGCGGCGTCGCCCTGGTAATAAAGATAGCGTTCCGGATAGGCGTCGGCGACGGTGTGTCCGCGCGTGCCGATAAACGAAGCGGCGCCCTGCATCTCTCGACGTGAGGCGTCAGTGACTTGCGCTTCCAACCGGTACGAATAATCCCATTCTTCTTTCGGATCAGGCGCAGGCACTTCGAAGTCGACATACGCTTCGCCTCTGGTATTCAGCGTCGCGTCGCCTTCGGTTACCAGATCGCTGCCGTAGTAGCCGGAATCTTCCTCGTCGTCACCTTCATTAGCCGGACCAGCCGCGTCGTCGAATTCGTCCGCATCGTTGTCCCACCACCAGTGGTAATAACGTTGTCTGTAGACGTAGTAGTGCACCTCGGCATTTGTGACCGGCGCGCCGAAAAAGTAATTCGCGTTGATCGTAAAACGAGCATTCTCGCGGACGGCGACGAATTGTTGAGGCGTTTTGACGGTGACTTTGAACTCGGGTTTCTTGTATTCCTGAACCTCGAAATATCCACTCGCGCTAACTTCGCCAATTGACGCGGTGATGTTGTAGCTGCCGAGCGGTGCTTCCTCACCCATGTCTAACTGGCCGCTGAATGTGCCACGGTCCGAAAGCGGTTGTTCCTTTTCAAAAACCTTACTGCCGTTTGGATCTTCGATCGTAAGGTTGACGTTTTTGCTGTCGATCAGTTTGTAACCGTTCGAGGTCCATTGGCGCAGAATCCCTTTAAAGAAGACTGATTGCGCAGGGCGGTAGATTGGACGATCGGTGTAAATATAGCTGGTTACATCTTCGCCGGTGAGCACGTCGTCTGCGCCGCCGTAACCACCGAAGTAAAACGAGTCGAGGTCGGAGATGACAAAGTTGTCGCGTTCGCGCGCCATGATCAGAAAGGGGTTGCTCCGCGATTGTTCCGGGTTGACGTCTTCCGCCGGAGTCTCCGGCTGGTCGGGAGCCTTCACCGTCGTTTTGAAGATACCGAGTTTGTCAGTCTTACCAGTGGCCAGGGTGTTTTTCGCGTTTGTGACTTCGACTGACACGCCTTCGTGTGGCGCACCTGACTTGCGGTCCACGATGTAAACCATGACCTGACCATGACGGTTCGTCTTTTCGATCATGGTGAGGTTAGTCACGATCGCGATCGAATAAGCGCGCATGCCGCCGTTGACGCCTTCGATCAGGTAAACGCCCGGTTCCATCTTGCCCAGCGGAATCATCCGGCTGTCATATTCGTTTTCCAGTGCAGGCAACTTCTCGCGCCAGTCTTTTACCTTCTGATCCGGATTCAGCAAAGGCACGCGCGCATAGTCAGCCACGTTCAGGGGAGTGCGTTCGGCCGGGGGCTCTTTGCGAAATTTTTGATTGAAAGTTTCGCGATGCTGTTTCAGCAGGTGAGTGCGGACGTAATCCTTGACCACTCCGAAGAGCGAGGTCTTGAAGCGGTGCGTACGCTCGAGTAGAGACGCACGCGCACCGTAACCCTGCGAGATCTCCTCTTTCTCTTTCTCGCCCATCTCGTGCGGATCGTCGAGTTCTTTGAAAAACTTGTTGGGGTCTTTGATGCGATAGACGCGGAAGTCGAGATAATCGATGTTTTGGTAGCTGGCCCACAGCCGTGCCGATTCGTTTGGCGAGTAAGAGCGATTCGTCGTAAGCGAAAAGTACGTCTTAGTGATCGAGACGGTTTGTGGCTTCTCCGCCGGCGGCGGTGTTGTGGGCAACGGCGTAGTGCGAGCCCGGATAACGTTGAAGCCCAGGACCGAAGCGACGAGCGCAACATAGATGATGCCGGTCGCAAGTAAGCGACGGATTTTAGTATTAGGCACGTTAGTAATCCTCCCGGCAGGAGAACTCACTGCAAGATCTTCAAGCGATAGAACCCGAGAAAATTCTTGTTACGCTCAACGGGCCGCCAGCGCGGATCGGGATGCCGATCGAGCACTGAAAGCTCAACTTTCTTCACTGTTCCTTTATCGATTGGCGACGAGCCGGTGTGATAAACAACCCAGTCCTGCGCTCCATTGTTGGCAATCCGCGCCTGGCCCAGAAAGATCATCACGTGAAACGGAAACTTCTGGACCCACGGCTGATAATAGAAGAGTAGATCGCCGGGCTGCGCTTCGCGCCGATCACGACTGACGAACACGACGTTGAAAGATTTCAGCGTGCGCGCGTCGGCGAATTCTGAAAACCGGCCGTTGCGAATGTCCGTTTCAGCAAATGATCCGAAATCGGTGCGAAAGATCTTTTCGCCGAACGGGTTGTGGTCCAGATCGAAAGTCTTAACGTCGGGCGCAACTGTTTGGTACGCCGATCCCATCTTCTGAAACCAGAGACGATCGTGACGCCGCAGGGCCTCACGTATCGCGAATCGCGCTAGTCCGGCACAGTCGCGCTGTTCAGCGTTCCATTGATCGCTGAGCTCGTAGAACTGCGTTTCGGCAATTGCTGTGAACCAGCGGCGAAAAGTGTCGCGGTCCTGAAAGCTGCGCAACTCAATAAAATCCGGTATTCCGTCGTTATCAGAATCGATCAGTTTATTGGAGTCCGGGCCCACGACCTCCCGCTTTGACGAGACGGAAGCGTGTTCGATTTTGTTGGTGTGATGAAGGCGTGAAACACTCCAGGCAAGTGCTGTGGTGGATGCGATAACGACGCCTGCTAATGCTAACCAGCGTTTTAAAGGGGCACGCATTTGCGGGGACTCTAGCTTTGCCGCCTGGACTACGTTTGGTATGGCCGGAGCAATACGCGGATGCTATCACGGATACAGTCGGGCAACCACTATTTTACTTTGGCTGGTAGGTGACCATCAGCGAGCGTGATGGTCGAAGTCGACCCGGCGCTACGGCGCCCGGTACTGTGTCAACCCTGCACGGGCGGCCACGCGCCGATCTGCTGTCGCAAAGCAACGATCTTGCCAAGATGATATGCGTTATGTACCGCCACACTGTTCAGTTCGTCGGCCATTGTCACGCCCGGCTCTACCTCGAGCGCCAGGCGGTCAGGCGCCTGCCCCAACTCTGCCGCAGCGCGAGCGCCGTCCAGGAACACTCGCACCAGGTCGTGCCATTGGTCTTCGTGCTCCGGCGCCGCTCTCGGGTACCTGTCGCCGGCCGGGTCGCCCGCGGCGATGATACTCTGCTGGTACGCCACGACGTGCCACAACTCCTCGTAGATCGAGTGCGACGCGCCGTCCGGGCATAGCGTGACTTGCTCGAGCGTTAGGCCGGACAGCAAGTGGGCTCGCGCAGGGAACTCGCCGACCAGAAACAGATGTTCCAGGTTATTCATCGCATTGCTCCTTTCTGCATATGTTCGTCACTGCGACACGGTAGCCGCTACAGTCTGCAACATACTCGCGCAATTAGAAAGGGTGGCCATGCGTGGCCACCCTTAGATTGAAGACTATCTGGAGACAGGCAGCGACGTCGCTCCTGTCGAGTGCCTAAGGCAGCGGACTCGCTTTGTCGTCGACGAACACGCTGAAGACACAAAATAAGTTCGGATCGAATGGGACCAGGCTGGCATGGTTGGTTACCAGTATCGAGCCGGTCTTTTTGTCGAACGCGATGTTGGCTGGATTGGCCCAGGGCATCGGATTAGGTGATCCCGCCGGGTTTGCGGCGGGACCAGAGTATCGCACCTCTTCGGTGCCATCAGGCCGGAGCACGGAAATCTGGCTGGTGCCTGCCAGGGCGACATACAGTTTGCCCGATTTACCAAAAGCAATGCCATCCGGCGCGGGAAGACCCGTTGCCAGCGTATAGCGATGGAACTCAACCAGGCTCGCAGCCGGCGGATTGGCGACGAGAGGCAGTTTGTAAATAACGCCATTCAACGTTCCATTCTCGGCCGTGACTGATATGTACACATTCTGATGGGTCTTGTCGAAGCGAATTCCATTCACGCCGAACGGCACGTTCGCATCGCCTGCTAAACGTGGATCTGTGAACCACACGGCAGGCGCACCGCCACCGGCCGGAATGCGATAGATGGTGGCTGCAAATGAGTCGGTGACATAGAGATTGCCATCGTCATCGAAGGCTAAATCGTTGAGCAGCGATGGACCGGCCGGTTGAAACGACGAGTAAACGGACTGGCTGTTGGCAGCGTCGAGGCCCATCCGGATGATGCCAACGAACGGCTCAACTACGTAGAGATCGCCGTCTGGACCAAACGCGGCACACGATGCACCACTCATTCCTGCGAACGAATTGGTGATAGTGATGGGATAGGAAGCTTCGAAGGCGCCGGTCTTAAGGTCGTAAGCCTTGACGTACGCGGAGCCGAGCGGTTGGCCGAAGGCGGCGGGACCGGAAACATAGAACGTGTTTCCGTTTACGGCAATGCCCTCGGGATATCCCGGGGCTGCGACAGGACTAAATACCTTCGAATCTCCGAGATTTTGAGCATAGATGGCGCCTGGGGTCAGGATGAGTGCGAGTAATAGAACTGCGAAGTAAAGAATAGGATTGCGTTTCATGATCGTTCTCCAGTATTTCAAAGTGTGATGGTTTAGAGGGTAGGAGAGGTATGCGAGGTAATCGTGTCACTCTCAAATAAGCCTGCTTAATAGCAAGGGTGCTTATTGATTCCTCTTACTGATATAGAAAGCGAAGTTCGACCGCGAAAAGTATCAGGGCTAGCTCATTTTTTTGTGGCGGGAAAAGTTTCGGATGAGATCTGCTCTCATCGCCGGCCAGGTCGCTACTGCTCCCCGTACTGACTGTGTCCAGGAATGATCTCAGCGCGGGAGCACTCTGAAGCGCAATGCACTCGGTCGCTTTGCATCGTGATAAATCGTCTGTTGCGCGGCGACCATTCGGGTGGCGTTGCTGATTGGTTCTCCTGTGTTCAGGTTGCGAGCATAATTCGGAAACATCTCACTCGAGATCACCACACCTAACCGATGCCCTTTCTTTATCCGGTGCGCGGTATCCCAAAGGTCGATCGTGGCTTTATACAGTTTGCCTGGCTGAAGCAGCGACGGTTTTTCCCAGCCGCTTAAATACCGGGCGCGAATCTTTCCAGGAAGTCCTATTGCTCGCATCGTGCCTTGTTCATCAATGTCTACCACGCCCGCAAAGAAATCAGTGTCTTTTGCGCTGGTAGAGAAGTGGAGGTCGAGCTGGATTGGTCCGCCGATTTCCAGCGGTTCGCTCATTGGCGAACTCCTGTATACGAGCAGATCTTTGTCGTCCGGCTCAATCTTCAGAACTGTTGAGCCGGCTGCAAGCAGGTCTCCAAAATTTTTTACATTCTTAAGCTGCGGTGGAATTTGAACCGCTGCTGGATCATACGTGTAACGATCGGGCGCTTGCGTTTTGGGGGCGGCCGCGACCAACTCTCCGACGCTCGCAATACCGTTTGCGGGTCCACGCGAGCTCAGGTAAAGCGTCATTTCTCGCGAACGTGAGTCCGGCCAATCACCAAGCGCCAGCCACTCGTTGGCCCCGGTTAAGAACGCGCGTACCTTAGGTTGTGTGTCCCAATTCACTTGCTTGTCTTTCAACCAGGTGTCGAACCAGCGCAAGTAGATCGAATCGAGATCGATGATCGCATCAGGACCGTAATCAACGTCTCCCAATCGCGTGCTGCTATTAAATAAATGCGTCCATGGTCCATATATCAACCACTGGTTTCTACTTCCGAGGGCTCGCATCTTTGCCCAGTTCAGTTTCGTGCCGATGCCGTCCCCGTCCCACCATCCACTGATGTGCAAAACGGGGATCTTGATCTTATTCATGTCGGGCATGAACGCTGCGCTATCGAATGCTGCCGGTGTCTCTTTTAGCAGCCACGCATCGTAAAAAGGTATGTTCCGTCCCAGCGTCTCGTCATCAACCTTTGACAATGGCAACGTCTTTAGTTTTTCCAGATCCTTTGGTATTTCAGGCACAGCCGGCACTTTCTTTTCCTTCACGAAGTTGGACCACCACAGCGCGCCAAAGAGCATTGGCACACCATGATCGATCGGAAAGTTAAAGAAGGGATCAGGAGGTGAAACCTGAGGCACGATGCACTTGAGTGCCGGGTGCGCCTCTACCGCAGCAGCCCACTGCACGAAGCCAACGTAGCTACCGCCGATCATCCCGACCTTACCATCAGACCAACCTTGCTTTGCGATCCAGTCTATTGTGTCGTAGCCGTCCTTACGCTCGTTGGCAAAAGGACTCCATTCACCCGCACTGTCGTTTCGTCCACGCACGTCCTGAACAATGTGAACGTAACCGCGCCTGGCCCACCACTCGCCCTCGATTTGCGACATGAGTTCTCGACCATAAGGCGTGCGTTCAAGTATGGCGGGATGTTTCGCATCGTCAGCAGGCCGGATAAC
>DASTTS010000219.1:0-3745 GCA_035760085.1 Pyrinomonadaceae bacterium | reverse complement strand
TGAAGTTGGTAATTGCAAAGAGATGCTTCGCCAATCGTTAACCTGTTGCTCGGCACGAACCCAGGCAGAGTTGAGACTATCGATCGGCAAAGCAGTCTCTTTGTTTGCACCCGCAGGTGCGGCCGGTTGATTTGCGCGCGGCGCCGGCGGAGCTTCACCAACAATGCGATACACGAGATTTCCAGCCCACGTGTAAGAGATCACAACTGCGGAAAGAACGACGATAAACAGGGGTCCGGCAGACCAGAAACCGATCACGTTGTGCCAGTTGAAGTCACGTGCCTTCGACGGCAGGCCACGGCGAAACCACGTCACGTTTCGCAGCGCTTTGCGATTCCAGTTGCGTGGCCACCACAAATAGAATCCGCTCATTACGAGGAAGAGAAAACCGATATTGCACGCGCCTGTGATCGCACGCGCGACGTTGCGATTATCACCTTTCGCGCCGAGCCAGCGGTGCCAGTCAGTCACCGTCCGAAAGAAACTGCGAACCTTTTGCGAGCCTTCGCCGAGAGTCGTTCCGCTGTATGGATTGACGAACAGTGTCGTTTCACGACCGAAGGCGATCGCAGCCGGCGCTGCGGGATCAGATTGGATTGTTACGGCAGTTGGCGCAGCGCCGCGTGCTTCACGTGCTTTCGCAATGAGAGTCTCGACCGGAAGGTGCTTAGTCTCAGGAGATGGTGGCGCTGAGCGATAACCGCGCGTGTCGGCCCACGCAGTGATCTGTTTTTCGAAACTCAACAGAACTCCAGTGACGCACATCGTCAGAATCACGAGTCCCGCAGTAACGCCGACAGGCAGATGACACCAAAAGATTATTTTGCGTAGCTTCTTCATAAAACTTAAACGTCTGCCCAGCGTCGCAGGAGATTGTGATAAAGCGAAGTCAATTCAACTACAGACGGATGGTCCGGCGCGTCTGTTATGAGTCGCTGAATGGCGACGTCGAGATCGAAAAGCAGCGTGCGCTCACCGTCGTCGCGCACCATGCTCTGGATCCAGAAGAACGAAGCCAATCGCGCGCCGCGTGTCACCGGTCGCACGTTATGCAGGCTCGATGCCGGGTAAAGAATCAGATGGCCCGCCGGCAGTTTTACTGAATGAACGCCGTAAGTGTCTTCTACGACGAGCTCGCCGCCGTCATACTCTTCCGGATCACTAAAGAACAACGTCGCTGAAAGGTCGGTGCGCACGCGATGTGGTGTTCCCGTCACTTGTCGAATCGCGTTATCAACGTGGTTACCAAACGACTGTCCATTCTGATAACGGTTGAACAACGGCGGAAAAACCTTGAGTGGCAATGCCGCTGCCATGAACAGCGGATTTTTTTCCAGCGCTGCAAGAATGGTATTGCCGAGTTGTTGTGCGTATTCGTGATCTTCCGGCAGTTGCAGGTTGTCTTTCGCGCGCGCGGACTGGTGACCCGCCGTGGTGCGGCCGTCAATCCAATTATCTGTCTCGAGCAGCTTGCGACAGGCGGCGACTTGTTCTGACGTTAAAACTTCCGGAATCTGTATCAGCATCGGCTAAAACCTGAAACTCGTACTCAACATCGCGGCTCGTCCTGGCCCGGGCACAATATGACCGCCGCCGATGCGATCAAAATAAAACTTATCGGTCAGATTGTAGAGATTGAGCTTCAGATCGACATGCTTTGAGACGGGATACGAAGCCATCACATCGAACGTCCAATATGCATCGACGAAGCGCGTGTTGATCGTGTTACCAAAACGGCGATCGACAAAGCGGGCGCCGCCGCCGAAATGAAAGCCCGACGGCAACCGATACGTGGACCAAATGTTGAATGAGTTTCGAGGCGTATTGACAAGCTTCTTTCCGATTTCCGCCGGCACATTTGAATCGACGGTCTGACTGTCGAGTAGCGTGTAGCCGGCGAGTACTTGCCACGCACGCGTGAGATTTCCCTCAATACTCAACTCGGCACCATCAACGCGTTGCTTACCCTGTAAGACTTGTGGCGGATCACCGGGCGACACACCCGGAGTGCGTGCATTCATTTTTTCGACACGGAACAGCGCTCCACTCAGCAACACGCGACCGCTGAAGAAGTCCCACTTGGTGCCTGCTTCCGTTGTATAAGTCTTTTCGGGATCGATGACCGTGTTGGCGGTGTTATACGAGAGTCCTTCAAGCGAAGGATTGAGCGAAGTTCCATAAGAAGCGTAGAGCGCTCCCTGTGGCAGCGGCTTGAACACTGCTCCTGCGCGCACACTAAGCATTCGATCGACACGCGAAACCGGCAATCCTGTCGTGGTGATGCCATCGGCGTCGAAACGATCCCAACGAAGACCGCCATTTAACTCCCATTGCTTACCGAGTTTCGCAGTGTCGAATAAATACATGGCCTGCGAGTTTGCGGTAACGTCGCCGACGATCGGGCTCTCTGTGATCGTGCCAGTGAAGACGTCGTCGGGATTCGGATTAAACAACGTCGTGAGCATGTTTGGCGCAGTGCGAGTTTTGCGCGTGTTGTTTTCGCGCGTGATATCGAGACCACTCACGAGTGCATGTTCGATCTTGCCGGTGGAGAAACGCGCGATGAAATCCGTCTGGTTGTCCCAGACTTTGTCTCCGGTTTGCCAGGATCGCAGCTCACGATTGATAGCAGTCGAGTTGTTGTTGGCGAATCGTGGTGGAGTGGCGATTGAATCGCGACTCGAGTCAGCAAAGCGTAGTTGATTTCGCAACGAAAGGTTGTCGTTGAAATCGTGTTCGAACTTCAGTGTTAACAGGTCAGAGTTCAAATTCTCGAAATCGCGATTGCGTAAACCGTAGAATGTATTGCGCGGGACTGGTGCGGGACGATCGCGAAATTCAACGAGAGCGTTATTCGTCGCGGGAACCCACGGAATACCGTAGTCTGAAATGTTCTTCTGCTTCAGTTTGTAGTAACTAGCCGTGAAGCGCGTCGGCTTGCCAAGTCCAAAGGTGATCGATGGCGCAACACCCCAACGATCGAAATTAACCACGTCGCGTCCGGCAACTCCCGAATGATGGGCCAGCAGGTTCAGTCGAAATCCGATACTGTCGTTGAGAGGAAGATTTACATCAGCGGTGGCGCGACGCGTGCGATCACTGCCGAAGTCGAGTGTGCCGCCGAATGATCGTCTCAAGCCGGGTGTTTTGTTGATTAAGTTAATTGAGCCGCCGGTGGAGCCGCGGCCTGTGTAGACCGATCCTGGTCCTTTGACGACGTCGACCTGTTCGAGATTGAACGGATCGCGTGACTGCGGACTCAGATCTCGCACGCCATCGATGAAAATGTCGTTGCGAGCACTGAATCCTCGCAGGGTTAAATTGTCTCCCGCCGGATTGCCGCCCTCACCTGCGGTAATCGTGAGTCCGGGAACATTCTTCAAAACATCGCGAAGCGTTGTGGCGCCTTGTTCCTGTATTACTTCTTTGGAGATGACCGTAATGGTCTGTGGCGTGTCGAGCAGCGGTTCGGTGTACTTGGTGGACGAAACGACAGCTCTTGCCTCGTCTCTGATGTCCACTGTTGCCGCGCTTGCCTGAATCTCTAAGATGACCGTGTGTCGATCGCTGAACCGGTAACTGATACCTGTGTCACGCAGGATCTCGCGAAGAGCTTGTTCAGACGAGTAGCGACCCTGGATGCCGGGAGAGAGAATCGAGCTCATTGCCTCATTGGGTATGATGACCTGAAGGCCGGAGACTTTCTGAAAAGCAGAGAGAACGGATTCGAGTGTTCCTGATGGAA
>DASTTS010000218.1:0-4086 GCA_035760085.1 Pyrinomonadaceae bacterium | reverse complement strand
CAGCATGTTGAGTGATAGGCTGATCAGACGGAGACTTGGGCGACGACTCCGGGTTAAAAGCCTTCCAGAGATCAATCGGGACGCCGGTTACTGCTTACGCCGCTGCGCGAGGGTGAACGTTGCGTCGGCGCGAACCGGGCTGAGCCGTTGACGCGTTCACGCGCAATCAACGTTCCAGTCCTTAAGGCGAGAAGGTATGAAGCTTCAACCTAATTTTGGTGTGATCTATGGGATCACGCGAGCGTGAGTGCGAGTTATCACGCGTGCCGGTGCGGAACTTTACGCATGCTTTCGGTTTGAAGACCCGGCAGGACAGAACCTGTTAACGATCTTGCTCGCGAGAAACCTAAACATGATGAACTGCTCAGCAATGGGCCACTCGCGTGCAGAACTCATGCGCAGGAGCTTACGCCGCTCCTATTACTTTCCGTGCTCGACATACTTGATACACTGACCCTGATTGCGGAACGCGAGCGATCTGAATCGCCGGTATCCTCCGTTCGTGCAATCATCTTTCGTTTGCGGAATTAGCGGAGCCATAGCGATTCCGAACGAACAGTTATCAGGATTCGGAATAACGGCGGTCAGCTTGTCGGTCGCGGTGTCGATAACGTCGAACTCATTGATTGTTACAGTGCTTGGGCCATTCGATACATAAACTCGCGCATCATCTGGTGTGACGGCCAGGTAGGATGGATTAGAAGGATGACGAAGCTGAATCACGGAAGTCACTGTGTTTGTGCTTGTATCAATGACAGTGACAGTGCTGTTGGCTGCAGTTGTGGCATAGACTTTCGCGCCGTCGCTGGTTATCGCGAGTGCAATCACGGCCATTGCTGTCGGGATAGTGTCGATCACCGTATTCGTCGAAGTATCGATGACGGAAACAGTGCCACTATTATCGTTCGCCACATAAGCACGCGCGCTGTCCGGAGTGATTACAACCCCCGAAGGCCGAAATCCAACCGGGATGCTGGCGATTATCGTATTAGTCGATATGTCGATAACGGACACTGTATTGTTGAAGATGTTCAGGCTCAGATCTCCATGTGTTACGTACGCCCGCGTCCCGTCCGGCGTAATTGCCACCTGGAACGCCTCCACGCTGTCCTGGATCGTAGCTACAACCGCATTACTGTTTGTGTCGATTACTAAAACCGTACCGGACACAGTCGCTAGATAGACTCGCGAACCATCCGGGGTGACGGCCAGCCCGCCGGGAACCTGCGCAGTCGCGATCGTGCTAACCACCTCACGTGTTGCCGCGTCGATGACCGACACCGTATGGCTGCCTCTATTACTCACATACACTCGCTTGGCGTCGGGACTTACCGCCACGAAGAAAGGAGCAATTCCGACTGAGACGGTATCGACAATTGTGTTCGTGGTAGTGTCGAAGACCAGGACCTTGCCGTTACAAGTGCTCGCAACGTAGGCGAGGGTTTGTATCTGCGTACTCGCAGTTGCACCGGTGGATGCGCCGTGGATAAACGGCAAACACAAGCAAATAGCGATAAGGAAGAATCTGGAGATGTAAAAACACATGGTAAACAACCCCTTCAATTATTTGTTTGGTCAGGCGCCCTCGCGGAATTGAGCCAGTGCGACCACAACCCGATGATCGCCATCATCCAAGTGCGGTAGCGTTAGGGCTTGGCGGCCTTGAAGTTATCAAAGATAACCGTGCCGGGATTGCTACCTTCAATCCGCCAAGTCCCGCCCTTCAACTCAAACATCACAGAACTCAACGGCACCGCGGAGGTGTTCCAGGCCTCAGCGTGAAGCTGAGTCCACGTTCCCGGTGCTCCGCTATTGGCTGGCGCGGTCTCAAAGACAACCTGTCCTGAGATCGCGTCGTGCCTTATACGCCAGAACACGTGATTGGTTGAATTGAACGTGACCGTCAGCACCGTCGCCTTCGCTCCCCCAATCTTCTTCTGAATGATCAGGTTTCCCGACTCGAAGTACATCCGATAACAATTGTCTACGTTTAGGCCGATCGTGTAGAACGCGTCGGCTGCGGTAAGCGCATTGGGCGCCTGCACGAGCTGGACGTAGGCATATGCTCCGGTGAAATCAAAAGCACTGATCGACCGGATGCCATTGTAGTGGGATCCGTCGGTGTTCTGCTTGAGTGGTCCAATCGCGAGCGTCTGCGTCTCGGTGAGGGCGACGGTCGAATCCGTAAAACCGCTGTACAGGTTATTTGCCAGCCACTTCGACGTGTTTATCGAACCGTCATTGAAATCATCGGCCAGCAACAACGTTTCACCTGAGGCTGTCGTGTAGGTGAAGGCGTTTATTTTCCCGCCACTCTGCCCGTTGGTGTTGGTCACAACCACGTCGACATTACCGGCGGCATGAGCAGGCGTTGTCGCAGTGATCGTTGTGCTGTTGGTCACCACGACATTGGTCGCAACAGTTCCGTCGAGAGTGACACTGGCGCCTGCTGCGAAATTAGTACCCGTGATAGTGATCGATGTTCCGCCCGTTGCTGGACCAGAAGTTGGCGAAACGCTCGCTACCGTTGGGGGCTGTACAGTCGCCGCGTAGGTATAACCATTTACACTCGTGCCAATTTGGCCGCCCGGATTGGCGACTACCACGTTAACGGCGCCGCCGGCGTGTGCCGGTGTGACGGCCGTGATCGTCGTACTGCCGAGCACGCTTACATTCGCGGCCGCTACGCCGTCAAATGTGACGGTTGCCCCGGTTGCGAAGCCGGTCCCTGAGATAGTTACGCTGGTGCCGCCCGTGGCTGGACCAGACGCCGGTGTTAGACCACTGATGATCGGCGCGGTATTGGGAGTGGTCGTTAAGAACTCGGCAAAGTTTGACGCCGTCGCGGCGGCTCCCGGAAACGCAGTCAAGCCGAGCGCCTCAGCGCTGGTGCGCAGCGTGCTCTGATGCTGATAGAAGGTGCTCGATTGAAAGGCTTGTTTCACCTTCGGGCCGACTACGAGGGTTACGACGCGGCCGCCGCCATTCTGCATATCAGTATTCACCGACTCGTCAAAGCTGATTATTAGCAGTCCATTCTGCCGGAGCGCCGGGCTGGCGATTAGTGGATCGATGTTGTCTTTGAGCCACTGATCTGCAGTCGCCAACTTGTCCGCGTTCGTGCAGTTCGGAATCGACGGCGGACAATCGTGCGAGTTGTTGTATTGGTTCGGAATGATGAACGAATACTGGGGCAGTTGGCCGTTCGCCAGATCGATCGAGAACTGCGAGAACGGAACGATGTTGTTTGCCTGTGCCTGGTTGTTCAGCACATCAGATAAGTACGAGAACGGATTGTGCTGCTTCACATACGGGTACTGATCGTCGCCCGTATAACCAATTGACGGGAGGCTCTCCGCATAAGCGCGCCAGCTCTTTCCGGAGAGATTCAGTTGGCGAACAATGTTATCGGCGGTAACGGGTCCGGCAAAATTGCTGTCGTTGGTTATTACCTGGCCGGTAGTGAGCCAGAAGTAATTGCCGATCGATGGATGAGTATTCGCGAAAAAGTTTGCTGCCGTTCCGTAGCGGTTTGCGATTTTGTTGAGGAACGGCATGCCGCCCATAGCGTCCGTAAAACTCTGATCTTCGAGCGAGACAATGAAGACGTGATCGAAAGTCGGCAGTGACACCTGCGCAGTCGTGTAACTGAAACCCTGAACCAGCGTCCCGCTCTGGTTATCGGGATTCGTCACGACCACATCCACGACACCCGCGCTCCGCGCGCCGGTCGTCGCAGTGATCGAACTGCTGTTGGTTACCGTAACGTTAGTCGCAGCGGCGCCTCCAAGAGACACTGTTGCTCCCTCGTGAAAACCGGTTCCGGAGATCGTGATCGCAGTTCCGCCCGTAGTTGGACCAGAGGTCGGCGAGATCGAAGTCACGGTCGGCGCCGGCGCTGCATCACCATTGGATTTAGCCAGAATGGTATTGTCATTACGTAAGCCTCCGGGCGCGCTGCTCAGGTAAGTCTGTGGCGACAGCACGATCTGATCGATCGAAAGACCATCTTCTCGCACCTGAATGCGAATCGTGTGCGTCCCGGTTGTTTGGAAACGGATGAGTGGACCAAGCACGCCCACGCCC
>DASTTS010000217.1:0-10835 GCA_035760085.1 Pyrinomonadaceae bacterium | reverse complement strand
ATCTGGTGGACCAGCTCGAGCAGATCGCGATCTTTGCGGCGAGAATGGGCGCGGCGTCGCTGAACTTTGTACACGTGATGCCGACGTCGAATGCAGTCGCTGACGATTCGGTGCTGAGTCTTGCCGAGCAGCGCGTCGTAGAGCAGGAGATTGCGATACTCGCGCGCATCTTCAAGATGAGTAACGGCATCGATGTTGGTTACTACAATATCGACGAGACACGTCCGCCGTGCGCGCCGCTGGCCGGCGTGAGTATGAACATCGATTATCGTGGGCGGCTGTCGCTGTGCTGCAATTTGTCCGGGTTCCGTGGTGCGGTTGAGGAGCAGGATGTGGTTGCGGATCTGAATGTCGAATCGTTCGCTTCGGCGTATGAGAAATTCAAGACGTTGGCTGCAATGCAGTTGCAAAGACGCAAAGACGCGCTCGCGGCCCTCCGTGCACCGGATGTTTATACGGGTTCTCCGTGTATGTTCTGTTTGCAGAGCTTCGGCAAGATTCCCTGGCATTAAGTATATTTACCGCGGATGAACGCGGATCAAAGCACGGATTTAAGGGGTTGGTTGCCGGTCGATGCCGTTGTGGTTGATGGGCGGCCGGGGTTGTTGTGGATGGAGATGTCGGGGATCAGCCTGACGGAGCCGTTCTTCCAGCAAACAGTCGAGCGCGCCCGGAAAGAGAATCGTCGCGAGCGTTTCACCGAGTTTGATGTTCTATTGCAGCTTGAGAAGCAATTAGAGAGTGTTTCTCCGACAGGTTTTATCTTTCACTCCTCACGTTGCGGTTCGACGCTCGTGGCCAATGCGTGTCGCGCTGTTTCGAATTCGATCGTCCTCTCCGAAGCAAACGCGATCGATAAACTGATCGCTCGCTTTATTACAGACGCTGAAAACTCTGTAAAGGAGTCGCTCTATTCCGTGTTTCTCCGTGGTGTGGTCCATGCACTCGCGCCGCGCCGCGACGAATACGCACAACATCTCTTCATCAAGTTCGCCTGTTGCAGCTTTTCCCAACTCGAACGTATCAGACGAATTTGGCCCAACGTGCCGTGGCTGTTTCTCTACAGAGATCCGGTCGAGACGATCGTCTCGAACATGAGAGACGTTCCTCCCTGGCTCATCGATAACGATCGTCGTGTGCTTTCCTCGATAATCGGCGGCGATGCGAGCGAGATGTCACTCGAAGAATTGTGTGCGCGAACGATCGGAAGCCTCTACTCAACGGCGTATAATCTTGCGAACGGCAACAGCATGTTGCTTAATTACAAACAACTGTCTGTACCAGTAATCGCGAAGGTTTTGAATTTTTTCAACGTCAGTCTCTCGAATGAGGAGCTGGAGACGATCGCGCGCACGAATGGAGTTTATTCAAAAGAAGCGTCCGGAACGCGCGCATTCGTCACTGACACTGACGCAAAACAAAAACTCGCTTCCGATCTCGTACGCGAAATGAGCGAGCGCTGGGCCAGCGAGCCTTATCGACGGTTGGAGCAGTATCGTGAGAATCATGTAAATCCTGTAATCCTGTCTAACTAGGTGTTGAGTCGGACGTTTGACAGGATTACAGGATTTACAAGATATACAGGATAAATCATGAACGAACTAATCACAGGGAAACACGTCGTCGCCACAGATTTCGACGGCGGCGAGGGAATACTCGTAGATCTCAACACGAAAAAATATTATCAACTGAACGAGACGGCGATGGTGGTTTGGAAGGGTCTCGAAAAAGGCAAGTCGATGGGCGAGATCGTCGCCGATATCACTTCCAATTACGAAGTCCCAACTGAACAGGCCACCTTAAGCGTGCAGCGCATTGTCGATAATTTCCAAACTTACAAACTCCTGGGCGCACGCTGACGACGCTACAAAGCGCCTCGTCATCAAGTACGCCATTCTCACAGCGGCCCTCTTTTTACCGTTGTTCTGGGCGTTCCTCGCGGTGCGCAATCTCTACCCCGTAACAGCGTGGAACGTGATGATGGCGGGCGGCGATCTCGAGCGCGGGCGCAGTTACTGCATCCTGCGCGGTGAAACGATCTCCGGTGAGACGATCGACGTTGCGGCAATTCAGTTGACCAACGCGCTGTACAGTCGCAACTGGACCATGGTCAATGCCACTATCGATAACCAGGCTTTCAAACTGAAGTCACTCCATCCGCAAAACGAAGCGATGCTGCGCCAGTTTGGCAGCATCGAAAACCTTCCACCCGGCGCCCGCATTCCGGATCTGCTCCAGGCGTGGGGCGAGATCTACAACAAGCGTGAGCCGGAGTCGTCGCCAATGCGACTCAAGGCAATCCGGCTCGATATGTATCGCTGGGAAAGCGGTCGCTATGCTGATTACGACAAGTTTATAGAATCGTGGCGCAAGGAATTGTAAATCGCGTGGTTCCCGCGACTCCTTATGCGCTTGGTGTCGTGCGTTTCTTCGTGCACGGCATCTTTCTCTTCGACAGCGTTGCCGATTCTTACTCCGCACTCGCTACGTTGCCGCCCACCATCCTTCGGCCCACGGGCATCATGAAGTTTTTGCCGTGGAGTTTTTTCGACGCGCTGCAAACACAAGGAGGGATGCTGACGCTGAAAACGCTGATGGTCGTGTCGCTGTTACTGAGCACCGCCGGCTTCCTCACCGTTATTTCAACAAAGACTTCGCTGTTGCTGGTCCTGTTCTACCAGGGTCTGCTGCGTAGCTTCGGGCATTTCAATCACGACGAAATGATCGCCGTTTACTTCCTCGTGGTGCTCGCGTTCACACCGTGCGGCGATGCGTTTTCGATCGACAAGCGGCTCGGCCGGACGAAACAGCAACGGCCGGCGTTTGCTTACGCGTATCCGATTCTGCTGATGCAGTTGTTGCTGGCCTGGGTCTATTTCAGCTCGGCGCTGATCAAGCTTCGAGTGGCCGGCTGGAAGTATTTGAGTCCCGATAATCTGCCGGCGCTGGCAATCTTTCATTCGCTCGACAACTTGCACGACACGGCTTTCCGGGCCGCGTTCTGGCTGCCGCAGGTGCGCGAGTACCTGCCCTACTTTGTGGGCTTCATACTGATTTGGGAGTTGCTATTCCCGCTCGCCGTGTTCTTTCGTCGCCTTCGCTGGCTGATTCTGTGGATCGGTGTAGTTTTTCACATCGCAACCGTACCGCTGATGAACATCGGCTTTCCCCACCAACTCCTGATGTATTGCGTATTCGTCGACTGGGATCGCAGAAGATTCTTAACCCGAAGCAAACAAGTCCTACCGTGTTTCGTAGATCAACACCGCTGCGATCCCACAACTGTAGCAAAATCTTAATGTTAAATTTCGTTGACTGCCTTCAAAAAAGCGTGGTACGGTTTCGGACGCCACACTGAACATCGTGGGCCCACCTTTAAAGGAGAATACAGGCATGTCTAAGTCTTTTCGGGTTTCCGTTATCTGCGCTGGCCTCGTAACAATGGTGCTAGGTATGGCGCAGATCGCGGCAGGGCAATTGGTTATTTCTGAATTCCGCGTTCGTGGTCCAAATGGCGCGAATGACGAGTTTATTGAAATTGCAAACAACAGTGGAGCAGACCATACCGTCGCCGGTGGCGGGACCGGTTATGCCGTAGCGGCTTCGAACGGCGTAGCCCGGTGCGTTATACCCAATGGCACGGTTATTCCCAATCGGGGTCATTATCTTTGTGTGAACAGTGTTGGATATAGCCTCGCTTCCTATCCCGCGGGTAACGGGACTACCGCGACTGGCGATGCCACGTACACGACTGACATTCCCGACAACGCAGGTATTGCGATCTTCAATACCAGTCTTTCAGCCAACTTCAACCTCGCAAACCGTCTCGACGCCGTCGGCTCGACCTCAGAAGCAAACACCCTCTACAAGGAAGGCACCGGCTATCCGGCATTAACCCCGTTCTCCATTGATTACTCGTTCTATCGCGATAATTGTGGTAAGGGCGGTTCGATCACGACGTTTGGCCTTTGCCCGACCGGTGGAAACCTCAAAGACACGAACAACAACGCTGCTGACTTCGTGTTCGTTGATACGAACGGAACGTCAGCGGGAGCGGGTCAACGTCTGGGTGCGCCTGGACCAGAAAACCTCAGCTCACCAATCGAGCGAAACGCTTCGTTTGCTGCAAACAGTCTCGATATTTGTGTTGCCGCAACGTCACCGCCGAATCGAGTTCGCGACTTCACTTCGGATCCGCCCAACAACTCCACCTTTGGTACGTTGGATATCCGCAGGACCATCGTGAACAACACTGGTGGAAACGTGACGCGCTTGCGTTTCCGTGTAGTTGATTTGACGACGTTCCCGGCGCCGAGCGGCATTGCCGACCTGCGACCGCGAACTTCGACGGCAGTTGTGGTTACAGTTGACCGTCCACCATGCGGCAGCGGGACCAGCAACGTGACTGTCCAGGGAACGACGCTCGAGCAACCACCATCACAGCCGAACGGCGGCGGATTCAATTCGTCGATGTCGGCTGGAGTGGTAACGTTGGCGACGCCGATCGCGAATGGCGCGAGTGTCGATGTGCGATTCCTGCTTGGCATTCAGCAAACAGGAAGCTTTAAGTTCTTCTTCAACGTCGAAGCTCTGCCGTAAACGCAAGTACAATCTTAGCCGCGGATAGACGCGGATGAACGCAGATCTGCGTTTATCCGCGTCTATCTGCGTTAAGGAAAACTGTACGTCACAACATAGTTGGGTGGAGTATTTTCGAAGATTGGCTGGCCGTCGGCTTCGAGCCAGGCGTGACCGTCGAACTTGCCGTCAACTTCATTCCGCACGCCGAAGATGATTCGTGTTGGCGTGCCGGTTCGTGAGAGATAGCGATGCAAAACAGCGGCGCGCTTCCAACAGATCGGTTTGAAGATCAGAACGTCGGCCGAGAGCAGTAGATCGATCGCACGCGCGAGATCCTCATGACTCGCCTGTTCGGGAGAACGTCGATCGTTATTGCCAGCCACAATCGCGAGCGCGCGCGGCAGCGAATAACAGCGCGCCGTCACAGAAATCACCACGACCCACCACGCCATTCTCATCAACAGCCATGCCTGATCCGGCCGTGTCACACACATGTGCGTGGCGCGCCATAAAAGTCGAGTTGTTCTCGTGATTTTGCTCATCCGTGCGGCTGGTTGATTCTAGCGTAGTTTGAGTTTTCGCACCTAAACGGCTAGTCTTAGACCACATAAACCTAATTCATCATCAGGAGGATCTGTGGCGGTAATTCGTCCCTTTCGTGCTTTGCGTCCGCAGCCTGAGCGGGCGCAACAAGTCGCAAGCGTGCCGTACGATGTCGTCAATACTGACGAGGCGCGCACACTCGCCGGTGAAAATCCTTTCAGCTTCTTACACGTGTCGCGGCCGGAGATCGATTTACCGCCCGGCACAGACATTCACAGCGACGTCGTCTATCGCAAAGCAGTCGAGAATTTTGAAAAGCTGATCGCGACCGCGCCACTCGAAAAAGAGAGTGAGCCGAGCCTGTATCTCTATCGCCTGATCATGGGTGACCACGAGCAGATCGGAATCGTAGCTGTCTCCTCGATTGACGAATACGACAACGGCACGATCCGCAAACACGAACGCACGCGTCGTGACAAAGAAGACGATCGCACGCGTCACATGCTCATGTTGAAGGCGCAAACCGGTCCGGTTTTTCTAACCTACCGCGCCCGACCGGAAATCGACGAACTCGTCTCAGCAGCAATCAGCGCGGAGCCTTTGTTTGATCTGACCGCACCGGACGGCGTTCGTCACACGATCTGGCGTTTAAGTGACACTGAGTCGCTCGTGAAGAGTTTTGAATCAGTGCCGCTGCTCTACATCGCGGACGGTCATCATCGTGCGGCAAGTGCGAGCCGCGCGCGCGCCGAGTTGCAACAACAAAGCTTCGCGCACACGGGCAAAGAGGATTACAACTATTTCCTGACGGTGATCTTTCCGGATTCGCAGATGCAGATTCTCGCGTACAACCGCACGGTCCACGATCTAAATGGTCTCTCGCAAGAAGAGTTTCTCGGTCAGGTCCGCGAACAGTTCACGATCAGTGAAAACGCGAGCCCGGAGCCACCGCAGCGCGGTCACTGGAGCATGTATCTGGACGGCAAATGGTACGGATTGCAACTCTCGCCCGCAGCTACTTTGCCGACCGGCACGGTCGCGATGCTCGACGTGAGTATTCTTCAGGACCGGCTGCTCGATCCGATTCTCGGCATCAAAGACGTTCGCACTGATAAGCGCGTTGACTTCATCGGCGGTCTGCGCGGTACACAAGAGCTCGAACGCCTCGTCGACGAAGGCAAAGCTGCGGTTGCGTTTTCACTCTTTCCGACGACGGTCGCAGAGTTGTTGATGGTTTCTGACGCGAACGAAATCATGCCGCCCAAGTCAACGTGGTTTGAGCCGAAACTAAGAGATGGACTGTTGATACACACGATTTGATTATGCGAGTGCTCATTGCAGACAAATTCGAACAATCAGGCCGGGACGGCTTACAGTCGCTCGGTTGCGAGACCTCTTATCAACCCGATCTGAAAGACGACGCGCTTGTCGAAGCGATTCGCAAGGAAGCGCCGGACGTCCTCGTGGTGAGAGGAACGAAAGTGACTGAGCCGATGCTCGATGCCGGGCCAGTGAAACTAGTCGTGCGCGCGGGCGCCGGTTACAACACGATCGACGTTGCGGCCGCTTCGAAACGCGGCATCTATGTGTCGAATTGTCCTGGCAAAAACTCGATTGCAGTGGCCGAGCTTGCTTTCGCGTTGCTACTCGCCGTCGATCGTCGCATTGCCGACAACGTCATCGCGTTGCGACGCGGTGAGTGGAACAAGAAAGAGTTTTCGAAAGCGCGCGGACTGTTTGGACGCACGCTGGGATTGATCGGCGTCGGCAAGATTGGTCAGGAGATGATTCCGCGGGCGCGGGCGTTTGGTATGCCTGTGGTCGCATGGAGCCGGAGTTTGACTCCGGAACGCGCGGCGGAGCTCGGTGTCGAATTGAAAACGTCGCCGCGCGAAGTTGCGAGTGCGTCTGACATCGTGAGCGTGCACGTCGCCTTAACTCCGGAGACGAAGAATTTTCTCGGTACAGACTTTTTCAACGCGATGCGCGAAGGTGCTTACTTCATCAACACCGCGCGCGGCGACGTCGTCGATCAACAAGCACTGGTCGCGGCGATGAAAAACCGCGGCATACGCGCCGGGCTCGATGTTTATGCGGTTGAGCCGACCAGCAGTGCCGGCGAGTTTCACGATGAGATCGTGAAGGAAGAAGGACTTTACGGCACGCATCACGTCGGCGCGTCGACAGACCAGGCGCAGGAAGCGATTGCGGCTGAGACTGTGCGCATCGTGAAAGAGTTCAAAGAAACCGGCAAGGTGCCGAATGTCGTGAACCTCGCGCGGCAAACGCCGGCCACGCACCGGCTCGTGGTGCGTCATCGCGATCGACCCGGCGTGCTCGCAGGCGTGCTCGACGCGATCAAAGCGGAGCACATCAACGTTCAGGAGATGGAAAATATCGTCTTCGAGGGCGCGACCGCGGCGGTGGCCCGTATCAATCTCGATAATGCGCCAACAAAAGAAACCCTCAGCAAGCTTCAAGCAAGCAACGCAGATATAATCGAACTCGATTTGCTCGATTTAAATAGTACCGAGCGCGGTAGCGCCGGGTAGCCTTTCGATGAACACAACCCTCATCACTGGAGCATCGACCGGAATCGGCGCAGCCTTTGCCAGAAAACTCGCGGCACGCGGAAGAAACGTGCTGCTGGTCGCGCGCTCGGAAGACAAACTAATCGCGCTCTGCAACGAGCTCGGACGTTTGACGAGTATTCGGGCGCAGTACGTCGCGCTCGACTTGCGGCAACCCGATGCCGGCGCGCAGTTGTTTGAAGAAACGAAAAAGCGCGAGCTCGAGATCGATATGCTCATCAACAATGCGGGCTTCGGCTCGATGGGCGACTTTGCGAAACTCGATCTCGATCGCGAGCTTGCAATCATTCAGTTAAACGTGAGCGCCCTCGTCGATCTGACGCACCGGTTTATCGGACCGATGCGCGAACGAAAGCGCGGCACGATTATTAATGTCGCCTCGACCGCGGGTTTCCAGGCTGTTCCTTACATGGCGACGTACGCCGCGACCAAGGCATTTGTGCTTACGTTTTCGGAAGCGCTCGCGGAAGAGAATCGCTTGCACGGGATAGATGTGATGGCACTTTGTCCCGGCGTCACGGAAACGAACTTCTTCGAGGCGTCGAAGATGGATCGACCGCCGATGCGCACGATTCAGACGCCGGAAGAAGTCGTCGATGCGGCGCTGCGCGGTCTCGCGCGGCACAAGACGATGGTGGTTTCCGGTTGGACCAACTGGTTGGTGGTTGAAGCCGAACGCTTCGTACCGCGATCGCTGGTGACGAAGGTGACGGGGAAGGCTTTGCGATCGCGATTTGAGGAGTGATCATCTTGTAAATCCTGTAAATCTTGTAATCCTGTGAAAGACTTAGACAGCATTTCAGGATTTACAGAATTAACAAGATACGGAGAAATCAATGGATCGAATCTTTAATTTCAGTGCGGGGCCGGCGGTGTTGCCGGTGCCTGTTTTGGAAGAAGCACAACGCGACATGGTCAGCCTGCCGGGTGTCGGCATGTCAGTGATGGAGATCAGCCATCGCTCGAAAACGTTCGACGACATCATCGGCCGCACTGAAGCAAGCCTGCGCGATCTCCTGAAAATCCCGTCCAACTATCACATCCTTTTTCTCCAGGGCGGCGCGAGTTTGCAGTTTTCCATGGTGCCGATGAACTTCCTGCCCACTGACAGCAGCGCGGATTACATCCTGACCGGAAGCTGGGGCAAGAAAGCTCTCAAGGAAGCTAAAAAGGTCGGCGCGGTGAACGTTGCCGCCACGATGGCGGACGGTGGTTTCACTCGCGTTCCCTTACGCGATGAGATCAGCCTGAGCTCGCACGCCGCTTACGTTCACATCACGAGTAACGAAACAATTGAAGGCGTGCAGTGGAAACGCGAGCCGGAAGTTGGCGGCGTGCCGCTTGTCTGCGATTCTTCATCTGACATTCTTTCGCGCGAGATCGATGTCAACAAATATGGCCTCATTTACGCCGGCGCGCAGAAGAACATGGGACCGAGCGGCGTCACGCTCGTGATCCTCCGCGACGATCTGTTGCAACGCATCCCCGAGAACATGCCGACGATGCTCGACTACGGCATTCACGTCCAAAATAAATCGCTCTACAACACGCCAAACACGTGGGGCATTTACATCATGGGCCTCGTTTGCAAATGGCTACAGGACCTTGGCGGACTTGCGGGTATGGAGCAGCAGAACGATGAGAAAGCGCAACTGATTTACGACGCGATCGACGCCACTGATTTTTATCGTGGTCATGCCGATGTCGATTGTCGTTCGACGATGAATGTCACGTTCCGCTTGCCTGCTGAAGAGCTCGACAAGAAGTTCGTCGCGGAAGCGACCGCGCAGGGACTCGACGGTTTGAAAGGACATCGATCGGTCGGCGGTATTCGCGCGTCGATCTACAACGCGTTTCCGCGTGCGGGTGTCGAAGCGCTCGTGTCGTTCATGAAAGATTTCGAACGCCGCAATGGCTGATGGCGATCTCACGTTTACGATTGGATCGGACCAGGCTGGAGCTCGTTTAGACGCGTATCTCGCCTCACAAATCGAGGGCTGGAGCCGCGCGCGTTTGCAGCGTCTCATTGAAAATGAAGACGTGCTTGTAAACGGCAAGGTCTCGAAGCCTTCGTACAAGCTCCGCGATGGTGATGAGATCGAAGTGGAACTTGTCGCGCCGGCGGCCGATGTCTTCACGCCGGAAAATATCCCGCTCGACATTGTTTTCGAAGACGAGACGCTGGTGGTCGTTAACAAACCGGCCGGGCTCGTGGTCCATCCGGCAGCAGGCACACCTTCCGGCACGCTCGCGAATGCGCTCGCGTATCATTTTCAAAAGCTTCCTGGAACGGTTGTGAGACCTGGAATCGTTCACCGGCTCGATCGAGATACATCGGGGCTGCTCGTGGTTGCGAAAACTGAAGCGGCGTTGGAGAACTTGTCAGATCAGTTTCGCGATCGAAGTGTTTACAAGTCGTATGTGGCGCTCGTGCATGGGCGCGTGCTTTCGAACACCGGCAAGATCGATCAGCCGCTGGCGCGCGATCGGTCGAACCGGACGCGCATGGCCGTCGTGCGTGGCGGGCGCAATTCGTTGACGTTGTATCGCGTGCGGCAGGCGTTCGATCGATTCACGTTGTTGGATGTCGAGTTGAAGACCGGAAGAACGCATCAGATTCGTGTGCATCTCGCGTGGCTGAAGCATCCGGTGGTTGGTGATGAAACTTATGGAGGCGGGCGCGATAATACGATCAAGGATCCACGTCTCCGCGCGCGCATCCGCGCCCTGCATCGTCAGTTCCTACACGCAGAAAAGCTCGGGTTCAAGCATCCGAAGACAGGAGAATTCGTCAAATTTGAATCCCCGCTGCCGCCGGCCTTGTTGGAATTGTTGGAGGGTTTAGAAGAGTGACCAGGATTTCTCACGCAGCGGCGCAGCGGCGCGGCGTTTTCGTTGCGCCGTTGCGCCGCCGCGTGAGAAGTTTTTACGGGATTGGTTCGAAGCGTTTGATTAGGGTCTTGAAACGTTCGTCACCACGGAGACCATCGAACATTGGTTCGATCCGGATCAGGACGAGGCCGGGATGGCGCGCGTCGAAGGCTTTGTTCAGATATTCGATCGCTTTGTCATTATCTTTCAGTCCCGCGTAAACGATCGCGAAGTACAACGGCGAAACGT
>DASTTS010000216.1:0-9263 GCA_035760085.1 Pyrinomonadaceae bacterium | reverse complement strand
TGGGTGATCGTGGCTGCGCACCGGCAGGATCGGCCGTGGAGTGGCGGCACCGTTAAGCAAAGTGCGCCGGCGTTGCCTCCGTATGTGCCGGATTGTTATCTCTGTCCCGGAAACGCGCGCGTTAGCGGCGCAGTTAATCCTCAGTATGAGCAGACATACGTTTTCGATAACGATCATCCGTGTGTGTCTCCCGCTGCTCCGTCCGGGATCGAAGCGCCGCCGGGTCTCTATCGAAGTCGTCCAGCTCACGGAATTGCGCGCGTAGTTTGTTACAGTCCGCGGCACAACCTCACTCTTGCGGAACTCACGATTGATGAGATTCAGCAACTCTTGCACGTCTGGCAACAGCAGTACGAAGAGCTCGGTCGCATGCCCGACATCAAACATGTGCTCATCTTCGAAAACAAAGGTGAAGTTGTGGGCGTCTCAAATCCACATCCGCACTGCCAGATCTATGCGACGAACTTCGTCTTCAAGACGATCGAAACTGAAGCGCGAGTAAGTCAGGAGTTTCTCGAGCGAACAGGGCGCGTGCTTTTCCAGGAGATCATCGCCGCTGAGCAGCAAGCAGGAACGCGGATCATCGCGGAAAATGAAACCGCGATCGCGTTTCTGCCTTATTTCGCGCGTTATGCTTATGAAGTGTTTGTGGCGCCGAAGAAGACGCACCCGGGTCTTGCTGCGCTGAATTCCAACGAGATTTTTGATTTCGCGCGCGTGCTGAAAGACGTGCTGGTCCGGTTTGATAATCTCTGGGAAATGTCGTTTCCATACGTTATGCCGTTGCATCAGGCGCCCACGGACGGTGGCGATTACAGTGGTTTTCATTTTCATATCGAATTCCATCCGCCGTTGCGTAAGCCGGACCTCTTGAAGTTTCTGGCGGGCCCCGAGGTTGGTGGTGGCAACTTTCTCAGCGACACTTCACCTGACGAGAAAGCGGCAGAGCTGCGCGCGCAAGCCAACGTTCACTACAAAGAGTCGTCGCAATGAAAGATATCCGGACGCTGCTCGATCCTCTGCGTCGCCTGCACGAAACGATTCGCGCTTCGGTGGTTGACGCGTGTGAACGCGCGACGTCAGAGGAGATGGCGGAAGTCATCAGGGAAGAGGAGGAAGATACGATCTTCGCGCTCGATCGAGTCAGCGAAGAGTTGTTGATCGATTTCTTCGAGCGCGAAGTGGCGGCGTTTGCGCCTGTGCTACTCATTGCGGAAGGTTTAAGTGACGGACAGATAATTATTCCACGTGGAACACCAGAGTCAGATGTTGTTTGGCGCATCATCGTGGATCCGATCGATGGAACGCGCGGTTTGATGTATCAAAAGCGCAGCGGCTGGATACTCACCGGAGTCGCGCCGAATCGTGGTTCAGGCACGAGCTTGAATGACATCGAGCTTGCCGTGCAGACAGAGATACCGCTCGTGAAGCAACATCTCTCCGACGTGCTTTGGGCTGTTCGCGGCGAGGGATTTCATGCAGAGCGATTCAATCGCCTAACAGGCGAGCACCGTGCTCTCGACCTGCGTCCATCAACTGCGGGCAACATCGAT
Source organism: Pyrinomonadaceae bacterium (assembly GCA_035760085.1). GTDB lineage: Bacteria > Acidobacteriota > Blastocatellia > Pyrinomonadales > Pyrinomonadaceae > PSRF01. Next base: position 7,710 of record DASTTS010000216.1, on the reverse strand, counting down.
CAGAGCTATTCGCAGGTAGTTCGCTTCTTTCCCGGAGTGCGGGACGTGCTGGCTGCTATCGACGACGAGATCGTGCTCGGAGCGCTCGGCCGGGCACAATCCGGAAAAGCGCCCTGCTTCGAAGATCAATACACGTCCAGCGGCGGTCAGCTTTACGAGTTGGTCGCCGGGCACGATCGCTTCACGGCAGACTTAAGAGCGCAGATGGAGCCAGTCACTGCTGAACGTGGGTTGCCGAAGCTCCTGTGTTGTCATCCGTATGACTTGTGCACTGAGCTTATCGCCCGCGAAGCAGGAGTGATTGTTACGGGCGTGGATGGTGGTCCACTCAACGCACGCCTCGCCGTTGAGCCCGACGTGAGCTGGGTTGGTTATGCGAATGAACGCATCCGCGCGACTGTTGAACCTGTCCTAAAGTCAGCCCTACAGAAGCGCGGTCTTCTCGGAATACAACTGTAGGGGTGGCCCTCCGTGGCCACCCCAGCGCGGAAACACAATGTGGAAACCTGGGGCGGCCACGGAGGGCCGCCCCTACAGTTACGCTTCACGGATGAAGTTAACGATGGCGCCTGATGTACAAGACTTCATCACTCTTCTCAACACGCTCGACGACCATCCGTTTCCTCCTGCTCGCGAGCTATTCGACAGGCGGGCAGAGCTGATCATCACTCGCGCGCCCGGCCGCTTGGACCTAATGGGTGGAATCGCTGATTACTCCGGCTCGCACGTGCTCGAATTCCCCATCGCCGAAGCGACGTTTGTTGCTCTCCAACCGAATACTGAACGTCATCTCAACATCGTCACATTATTAAACGACGAACCGCGTCATTCCTCGTTCAAGATGTCATTGAGCGACTTTGATGGACCGCTTGAATACGACGCAGCGCGCGATTTTTTTCAGCGTGATGCCGCGAGTCGCTGGGCCGCCTATGTTGCCGGTGTGTTCCTGGTGCTTATGCGCGAACGCAATGTGAGCTTCGAGTCTGGCGCGAATATTTTGATCTCATCGCGAGTGCCACCGGGGAAAGGCGTGAGCTCATCAGCAGCTTTGGAAGTCGCCGTGATGCAGGCAGTCACGATCGCGTTTGGCATCGAAATCGATGGACGTGACAAAGCTCTACTCTGTCAGAAGGTCGAGAACCTCGTAGCCGGCGCGCCCTGCGGTGTGATGGACCAGATGACTTCCGTATTCGGTGAGCAGGATCGATTGCTTTTGTTACTTTGCCAACCGGCCGAGCTTAAACGCATGATTACTTTGCCGCGAGAATTAATGCTTTGGGGGATTGATTCCGGGATACGTCACTCGGTCAGCGGCTCGGATTATGGTTCGGTGCGCGCCGCTGCCGCCATGGGAACGCGGATTATCGCCGATTTAAAACCTGATCTTTCGTGGGGCAATTACCTTGCGAACATCTCGCCGGCGGAGTTTGAACGTGAGTATGTTCATCGACTACCAGACGCTGTCAGGCTGCCAACGGCGCATCCGATTTATGAAAACGTGCGTGTGCAGCGCTTCGTGGAATTGCTGGAACGAAATGAGGGTTACGATGAGCTTGGCGAGTTGATGTATGAGGCGCATCGCAGTTACACGGCATTGGGATTGAATTCTGCCGGAACTGATTTGATCGTTGACCTCGTACGCAAAGAAGCGGGGCTGTTTGGCGCGAAGATTACCGGTGGTGGCAGCGGTGGAACAGTGGCCGTGCTCGGCGATCAAACATCACGCGCAGCGGTTGAAAGAGTCGCCGCAAGTTACGCGAATGAGACCGCGCACCAGCCGTATATCTTCAATGGCTCGTCACCGGGCTGCCTTGCGTTTGGCCACCTGCGGCTTTCCAACGCAAGATAAGCACTACCAGCCAGCCAAACAAGAAGTTTGAAGTCGCTGTTTCCACGAGGTGGACCATGCGCACCTCAGCGGGCATCAATGGATTTGGTATTAACAATAGCGAGCTTCCGCCGACAAACAACAGCGCAACTGCCAAGCCCGCTTCCCACCACGCGCCCTTCGTCATTTTAATGACCGGCAGGGCGAAAGCGGTCCACAATAAAGCACGCACTGCTTGCAGGAGGAAAAGTAGTGGCTCAGTGCGCACGAGACTCGCTATGTGAGCGATGAAGCTCGCGGGATCGCTGCCGCCGTAATAGGCCCGCACGGCTTGACTTCGCCACGCGATGAAGTAGCCGAAGGTGAAATAGAGAACGACATAGACGACAACGATTAAGGCTAATTTTGTGGGCCAGCTGCTTGTGAGGATCTTCAGTCGTGACACGTCTGTCGCACGTTTGGCTTTTCCGAGAATCAACACGGCTAATACAGCAAAAACCGCAGCGATGATTAATCCTGCGAGAAAGAGTCGCGGTAACATGCCCGGCGGTAGACGTGTGATGAAATACGCCGTCTCGATCTGAGGCATCACTGTGTTCACGCCATAGAACACAAAGAAGACCGTCAGGATCAGCTTCCAGCCGGTCCAACTGGAACGGAGTATGACGTAGGTCCAGACTGCTGCATTTATGAAACTGACGATGAGCAAAGCGATGAGAGTTGCGCCGGCGTCGGCGGGCACTCCTTCCCGGGGCGCGGTTGATAGCAGTGCTCCCGAAACTACAACAAAAGTAATGAAGTAGAGAAGAGTCACTGCTACGAGTCTGATAGCAGTTTTCATCGCTTGGGAGTTAATACTGCTTTCTCGGCGTATTTGTTCGGAGATAGTTTTAGACAGGATGACAGGATTTACAGAATGGACAGGATATCCGGTAAATTCTGTGAATCCTGTCATCCTGTCTAAGCTTTGTAGTTTTTCAAACCTTCACGAAGGGCCTGCAACGGCAACAACGCGCACTGCAACCGCGCTGGCTGGATGTTGCTTTCAAGTGCGGATATCAGCCGCGCGTCTGACATATTGGTGAGTTCGTCAAGATCTTTGCCAAGGACCATCCCGGTGAGCAGTGAGGCGGCGGCGGTGCTGATGGCGCATCCATCACCTTTGAAACGAGCCTCGTTGACGATCGATTCTTTGAGCTTTAACTCGATCCGGATGCGATCGCCGCAGAGAGGGTTGAACTCTTCGTAACTAATGTCAGGCGTGTCGAGACTGCCGTAGTTGCGCGGGTGACGAAAGTGGTCCAGCAGAATGTCACTGTATAGAGCAGGCATTCCTTTATTTCACATATTTCAGCGCAACGGTTTCAGCGAGGATACTCAATGCGATCTCTGCCGCTGTTTGCGCGCCGATGTCCAGGCCGGTGGGCACGTGAAGCTGGTCCAACAGCGCCTGGTCCATGCCACCGTCACGCAGAAATTCTCTGATCGCCGCGCCGCGTCGCTTGCTGCCTAATAGTCCCACGTATGCAGGCCGGGCAGGCAGCACCACTTTCAACACCGGCAAATCGTATTTGTAATCGTGCGCGGTTAGTACTACGAACGTTGAAGACGTGTATGCGAGTGTTTCCGCGATTTCGGAAGGAATTCCGATTAACAGTTTATCGACATCCGGAAAACGTTCGCGTGTGGCGAAGCGTGGGCGGCCGTCTACAACGATCGTTTTCAATCCGAGATCGTGCGCAAGGCTAACGAGCGGCATCGCAACATGGCTGGCGCCAAAGACGATCAGGGTCGGTGGTGGTCCATGCGTCTCAAAGAAGACCGGCGCGGAGTCCGGGCCGACGGAAACCGTACTCGACACGCCCTTTCTCATTAGCTCGAGGGCAACAGTTTGTGCTTCGCGATCCAGCTCTGAAGTGCCTAGCGATCCCGAAATCTCACCGCCCTCGACTATGAATAGTTTGCGCGAACTGTCTTTGAGTGAGGTGGCGAGTACGGCGCGCTTACCGTGATCCACTGCATTGCGAACATCTCGATACAGCTCAAACACGTTATCGGAACGAGTGAGATCCACTGGTTCGATAAGGACATCCAGATCGCCGGCGCAGGAAAAACCGATTTCCCATGCGTCTTCGTTGCCGAGCTTCATCTCGACGAGCCGCGATTTAAAGGATGAGAGTGCCTGTTCCGATTCGGCAATCACGCGCGCGTCGACACAACCACCAATCGTCACCGAGCCGAGAATGCGACCTTCCTCGCCGACCCACATCTTTGCACCTTCGCGTTTTGGACTTGTGCCGCGCGTGGCAACAAGTGTGGCCATTGCAACGCGCTTTTCAGCGTGGGCCAGTCTCTCGATGTCTTCGAACAGTTCTTCCATGAAAAAGCTTTGTGGTAAAGGCAGTTTTAGACAGGATTACAGGATTTGCAAGATGAACAGATGAATCCTCCTTATAAAACCAGATGCGGTTCGAGGGCGCGCAGGCTCGCGAGATCGTGCGCGGGCGCAAATACGTTGATAAATGGCAGCGCTGCTTGCATACCTCGTGTTACGGGTTCGTACCCGGCGCTGCCGAGCAGTGGATTGAGCCAGATCAAACGGCCTGCTCGTTGCTGCAACAGTGAAAGCGTCGCGGCTAGTGTTTCTGGTTCGCCTGTGTCCCAGCCGTCGCTCAATATGATAATGACCGTTCGTTTGTCGATGCGGCGCAGCCACTGATCGTTGAACGTCGCGAGACTCGCGCCGATACGCGTGCCGCCGGACCACCCGCGTACGTTCGCTGAAAGACGATCGAGTGCGCGTTTGTAAGTTTTGTTTTTCAAGTCGCCGGTTATGCGCGCCAAAGATGTCGCAAACACAAACGATTCGACTTTCGCGAAACTGTTTTGCAGCCCGTAAACGAATTGCAGCAGCAAGCGGCTGTAGATGTCCATTGATCCGGAAACGTCACAGATCACGACGAGCTTCGTCCGCTTTGGCCGTCGCTCTTTGTAGGTCAGCTCAATCAGCTCGCCGCCCGTTTTCAACGACAAGCGCAACGAGCGTCGCAAGTTCACGCGTTGGCCGCGCCGGACCGGACGCCAGCGGCGACCCGGCTTTCTCGCTAAACGTCTGACCATCCGGCGCGCGAGTCGCGAGACTTCTTCGAGCTCTTCGTTCGTAAACTCGCTAAAGTCTTTTGTTTTTGTCGACGCGGTCTCACTCGCACCTGGAACTTTCACAGGTTGCGCGCCCGCGCTGAGCGAAGTTCCCCAGTGTTCGAGGAGGAAGGCGAGACCTTTAGTAGCTTGACGGGGTGCGCTGTTTTGAACGCGGATGGCGGCGCTGCTGCCGGCGGAGCGCGATCGCTTCCAAAATCTTTTGAATACTTCTTCGAAGATCGGAAAGTCGTCGACGCTGGTCGTGAGAATGCTTCGCAGACTGAGAAAGACTTCGTCGCGATCGGTCGTGTCGATTATTTCTAACGCTGTTGTCGCAGTTAGGACTTCTGCGGGCGTGACGTGCAGTCCGTGGTCTCGCAAGTCACGGCAAAAAACAACCACCGTTTGAATGTCTAATTCAGCCACGGATTATTCCCGGCAACTCCGCCTTGAACACGGCGACATCATTTTCGTCTTTCAGAAAACACCCGAGTGTCTCGGCGACAATCTCTTCGTCCAACGCGGGTGCATTCAAGGCGACGAGCGCGTTGGCCCAATCTAACGTTTCAGCAACGCCGGGTATTTTCGAGAGGCTCATCGTCCTCGTCGCTTGCATAACTTCTGTCACACGTTTCGCCAGCTCGGCTTTGATTGCCGGAATCCTGGCGCGCACGATCTCGAGCTCTTTATCGAGCGACGGGTAATCGATCCAGTGATAGAGACAGCGCCGTCGCAATGCGTCGGATAGGTCGCGCGAACGATTAGACGTCAACACGACGTGCGGCCGGTGAGTAGCCTTGATTGATCCGATTTCGGGAATCGTCACCTGGTAATCGGAAAGCACCTCGAGCAGGAACGCCTCAAACTCTTCGTCGCTCCGATCGATCTCATCAATCAACAGCACCGGCGCGCGGTCGTGTTCGGTGATTGCCTGGAGCAGCGGCCGTTTCAACAGAAACGCTTCGCTAAAGATCATCGCTTCCTTTTCTGTTTCGGAAGCTGACGACGACTCTTCGAGTTTGAGATGCAGCAACTGTTTCGGGTAGTTCCATTCGTATAGCGCGGTGGTGGCGTCGAGACCTTCGTAGCATTGGAGACGAATCAGTCGCGTTTGAAGTGCGTTTGCGAGCGCTTTCGCGATCTCAGTTTTGCCGACGCCCGCTGGTCCCTCGATCAGCAGTGGCTTACCAAGCACCATCGACAAGTACAACGCGGTGGCAATCGCGGCGTCGGCGATGTAGATCTGTTCTTCCAGCATTTGCTGGATTTGTCTGACTTCGTCTCTCAATGTTCGGTTCCAGTTGTTGCCAGTCGCTCGAAATCTTCGGGCGTGTTGATATCGTCGGGGTAAGGAATGTCGAATTGAACTTCCTGGACAAGACCTGCATTTGCGTCGACAAGTTTCCACGCAGCCTTGTCGCCGTGCAGATCCACGAGCTGCGAAAACATCGAGCGCGCGAAGATCATCGGATGACCTTTGCGTCCCTGGTACGAACAGAGCGCAATCGGAGCCTGCCGGGTACGCCACTCTTCAGCGAGCCGATCGATTATTTCCGGCGTCACTCCTGGCCGGTCACCGAGGATGATCATGATTGCTGCCGACCCGGTATTGAGCGCCCCGATACCCACGCGATATGACGATGCACAGCCCTCGCCGAAGACCGGATTCTCGACCACATGCGCTGCGCCAAAATTCACTTGTGCACGCACTTGCTCAGCGGCGCGTCCAAGCACAACAACAACTTCGTCCAGGCCCGATGCGTGTTGCGCCTGGTCCACAACCCAACCCAGCATCGTAGTGCCGCGAAAGGGCGCGAGTTGTTTCGGTGGCCCAAACCGTTGCGACGCGCCCGCACCCAGCACTAATCCCGAGATAAACTTCTTCATCGCCTGCCAATCTGTGTGACTTTCGGCTGTTCGAATGTTTCTTTGCAGCGCAGGCAGCAGAAATAGAATGTTTTGCCGTCGACCACGGAACTGTATTTTGCGGTGTCGATATCGACTGTCATGCCGCAGATCGGATCTACCGCAGTTTGTGACTCACGCTGTGGTTCCGGTTGTTCAGAACTCGCCCGGCGAACACGCGTGATTTCGGCAGCAACACTCAACGCGATCTCCGGTAACGTCTCGCTGCCGATTTCGATTCCCGCCGGGCATGTAATCACGGCGATATCTTCGTCACTTGCACCGGTCGTGCGCACGTATTCGAACAGCGCTTCCGATTTCTTCTTGCTTGCAACCAGGCCGAGATACTTCGGTCTCGTGCCGATTACCGCCAGCAATCCTTCTTCGTCGCGATTTCCCATCGTCGCGACGACGACGTAGCTGGATTCGTTGATCTGATCTTTGATTGAGCTGAAATCTTCATTAGCGGCGACGACTTTGAAATCGAGGAGGGCGCCGAGTTGGGCAACGACTTCAGCCACTGGAGAAGAGCCAACGACTAGAAGTTGAGGTTTTGGTAAGACTGGCTCGAGGTAAATCTCGAGTGAACCACCGCCTTCACAGGTCATTCGAAACGAGTGAACTCCTTTCCAATCATCGCGCGGCTCGTCGGGGCTGATCGTCAAGAGCTTCGGATTGCCGGTTTGCAGCGCCTGCTTCGCTTCACGCAGGACGATTGGTTGGACACAGCCGCCACCGATCCAACCGATCATCGAGCCGTCGGATTTGATGATTGCTTTCGAGCCTGGTTTGGCGGATTGAGGGCTCTTGTAGGCGACGACCGTGGCAAGAACGAA
>DASTTS010000215.1:0-2308 GCA_035760085.1 Pyrinomonadaceae bacterium | reverse complement strand
TGCACGCGCGGAGTTACTCGAGCTGCTCCAGCGCAGGGGCATTCTCTATCGTAGCGAGACGCAGCCCATCCTTTCACGCGACGGCACTTCTGCGCGCTGGATGCTCGACTCACTCGCCGTCACGCTCTCTCCACGCGGCGCTGAGCTCGCCGGAAAGTGCATCCTCGAACTACTCAAACGTTTCGACGGTCGTCAAATCGCTACGTATGGTCTAACGGGCGTTCCGATCCTGCAATCGTGTTTACTCCATGACAATCGTTATCGCGGCCTGCTTGTGCGCAAAGAACGCAAGCAGCACGGCTCGTTGAAACTGATTGAAGGCGTGATCGATCCGAATGAGCCCGTGATCCTGATCGACGATTCAGTGAGCTCCGGCACGTGCATGACCGAAGCAACTGAGCGACTCGAAGCGGCGGGCCTGCGTGTCGAGGGCGGGATTTGTCTCGTGCGTTTTGCCTGGCATAACGGTTTCGCCCTCATGCAGCAGAGCGGCTACCACATGGAAGCGGTTTACGACATCTGGACCGACTTCATCGCTCACATGGACGACGAAGAACAACCGCTCGCAAACCCGTCGAAATGGTTTCCCGCTTTCGAGTGGTCCACAGAAAAAGCCCCTGAGCATCTGCATCCCGCGGAGCTCGCGCGCATTGTTGTTTCTGATTACTTAACGACGGGCAAGCTTTTGCGCCCGCCCGAGTCTTTAGACAAAAAGTACGACTCATCCGGCGGTGCGTGGGTGAGCATTCGTTCGCGGGCGAGCGTTCATAAACGCCATGCGCGCAGTGGTTTCTGGCATTTTCCGGGTGAGACGTCGCGATCGGCGGCGGAGGATGTGGTGATGGCTTCGTTGAGCACGGCCGCCGGTCTTCCGGCCGGCGAAGAAGGTTTGAAAGTCGTCGATCAGAGTGCGTTTGCAGTCACGTTCTTCAGCGCGCTCGAGCTGTGTAGTCCGGGTCAGCTTGATAACGATCGTTATGGGATTGTGGTGCGGAGTTTAGAGCGACGCGAACGCATGGGCGGTGCGTTGCCGCGTATGCCCGGGATTGTGAACGAGTGGCGGCAGTTTCAACACGCGCGCATCAAGAATGGAAAGCTCGTGTCGTTCGAGCCGTATGAGTTATTTCGTCATGAAGTGTTGAAGGTCGTTGAGCCTGGAGAGAAATGGCAGCCGACGGGAGTTCCGGCACCGGAAGAGGTTCCGTGGCACAAAGATAAGAAGGTTTGTGGTGTGATAGCTGAGCGTGCACGCGATCTCGTGCTCTCGCAGTTGCTAGGTCGTGCTGAAACAACGTCGCCTGTCTCAAACGACCTGCTACCGAAGAATGTCGAGTCAATCTATGCCACGCTTTATATTGATGGCCACTTGCGTGGTTGCATGGGCCAGCGCGTACGCAGTCTCGATGACGATCTGAAGAAAGTTACTGCTGCTGCGCTTCACGACGAGCGATTCGCTGACCGATCTGCAATCAGCGCGGATGCAGTGGCTGTCACGATTTCTTTTCTATTCGATCCACTCGAAATCGGTCACGCACCGCCGGAAGACGTTGTTAACTACTATCGACACGGCGACCAGACATTGATGGTTTACCAGGGCAATCGACTCGGGTTGCTGCTGCCGTTTGTGGCGAGTTACTGGAACCTCGATGCGGTCAGTTTTGCGAAGTCAGTGATTCAGAAGGCGCAACTGGATGAGCCGCCGTACTACTGGTGCCGGTTTGATTGCGCGACGTGGTTCGCGGGAAGCGATGGCGTGTGGGCCACGATCGGTGGATTCAGAGCGCCGCAAAACGACTTGCCGTCGATCAACGAGCTGATCGAGCGGCATGGCAAGTTACACCTCGGCTACCTGATCAAGCACTTGCGAGAAGACGGCTCGTTCTTTTCCGGTTACCAGCCGTTTCATAATCGCTTGTTCGAGTCGGCTGACACGGCGAGGCAGGCGCATGGCGCGTGGGTGCTTGCGCGTGCTTACAAAGCGTACGGTGGTGATGATGTGAAGAGCGCCGCGGAGAAGGTGATTGATAGTTTGTTACCGCAGCAGTTCGAGACAGTAGCTGAAAACTCTTTTCTGCTGCTGGCACTGAGCAATCTGGCTGATAACGATCCGCGTCGTGCAAAGATGAACGATCTTGCTTCGACTTTATGGAGCTGCGTTGGCCCACACGGACGCATCTCCACTCACTACAACCCCGACGATCCGTCGCCTGATGTTTATCAAGACTACTTCCCGGGCCAGGTCCTGCTGGCGCTCGCCGTCGCGTGCGAGCAAAACGTCTCCGCGATCGACGAAGAACGACTGCGCCGT
>DASTTS010000214.1:0-28026 GCA_035760085.1 Pyrinomonadaceae bacterium | reverse complement strand
CGCTCGTATCTCAATGTCGGGTTTTACGCCGTCAAAGATCGAATCTTTGGACCATCTGCTGACGCGGCGCATCCGGATCAGGGCGGCTCGAGTTTGTATGTCGACGGCGTGCATTACTTCAAAAATGGTTTCATCGCCGTGGCTGATGTGAACATCACCTCGAACCTCGCGTTCCGGCAGGTGTTCTCCGACAATATTCAACAAGCCATCTCGCCGGAAGAGACGTCACAGGTTTTCATAAACAAGGACCACAACGAGTACAGCTTCAACTTTCTCGCGCGCACGCAGGTGACGTCGCTGACTAACGCGCGCATTCGTATTCGGCAGTTGCCGAGCATCAGCATCGACAAGCGTCCGGGTCTTATCAGCTTCTTCAAGAATCTGCCACTTTACTTTTCGTTCAGTGGCTCTGCGGACGGAGTCAGTCGCAAGGAGACTGTCGAAGATCAAGTGCAGTTTGTGAACGACGTCGGCGGCAATCCCATCATCTCGCCGTCCATCGTGCAGCGACTCGATCTACACCCGCGTTTCGAGTTGCCGTTGAACTTTGCCGGTTGGACCGTCACCGCGTCAGGCGCCGGGCGCGTTACGTTCTACTCAAACTCACTCGATCCAAACACGCGCGACGTGCTCAGTCGCAATGTGACGAGATCTTACGGCGAGTTTGAGCTCGACGTGCGGCCGCCCGCTTTTGCGCGTAACTTTCATCGCGGCGATGGCAGTTTCTTCTTTCGTCACGTGATCGAGCCTTATGTCGTTTATCGGAAACTCTCCGGCATCAACGATTTCGATCGCATCATTCGCTTCGACTACATCGACGCGATCGCCGATACGAACGAGATCGAATTCGGTATCGCCAATCGCTTCTTCACACGGCGCTCGACTGAAAACGTCAGCGATGTGAGAGTGAACACGACCGAAAGCGAGAACACGCCTTTGCTCTCGTCTCAGCCATACGAAGCGCTCACGATCACGTTACGCGGCAAGTACTTCTTTGATCCGTTCTTTGGCGGCGCGCTCGTGACGAACCGTCGCAACCAGTTCTATCCACTGAACACGCTGTCGGGATTTGTTTACGGCGGCATTCCGCGGCGCTTTTCGCCGGTGAACGTCGATGCGCGTTATCGCCCGCGGCGGGATCTGTTCGTCGACTTCCGCACCGACCTCGACACGAACGGGCACGGTATGCGCGCACTCGCCACGACGTTCGGGCTTTCGAAGCAGATCATTCAGGTGTTTCAGAGTTTCTATTACACGCGGGCGGTCGAGGTTGTGCCGGAACTTGCCGATCCGCGCGGGTTCGAGGCGGGAACCGTGCGTGGGTCGCAGTGGAGTCCGGCGGTGTTTCTGGGCAAACGCGATCAGGGATTTTTTGGCGGCGCGTCGTTCTTCTTCGACTTCCAAAAACGGCCGGGCAGGGGTGATAGCTCGCTGATCAGCTCAACCGTGACGCTGGGCCACGCCTGGGACTGCTGCGCCGTCGCGACCCAGTTTTCGAGCTTCAACGTGGGCCTGAGGAAAGAGAACCGGTTGGTTTTCAGTTTCCGGCTGAACGGAATCGGGAGCTTTGGCACCGAGCAATTCGGCCAGCGCTGGTAGAAAGGATCTGAATCAATCCACCCACTGCCGTGGGTGGGTTCCTTACCCGGCATCGAGCGGTGTCTTAAATTGAACGATTTTCTCTGCGTCCTCGGCGTATCTCTGTGTTCTCTGCGTTAACGGCAACTCAAACGCAGAGGGCGCAGAGATACGCCGAGAACCGCAGAGAAGTGAGGCAGCCAACGACAACTATGAAACGAAACGTTACCAGCGCACTGTGTCTCATTCTTTTGGCGGCCACAGTTTGCTTCGCCAATTCTCGACCCGGGAAGACCGTCTCGTTCAATCAGAACTGGCGCTTTCAACTTGGCGACGTTAACAACGCCCGGGACGTGGGCTTCAACGATTCTCAGTGGCGCCAGTTAAATCTGCCTCACGACTGGAGCATTGAAAGCGCATTCGATGAAAAAGCTCCGGCAGGCACAGGCGGCGGCGCGTTGCCGGGTGGCCTTGGCTGGTATCGCAAGACGTTCACGATCCCTACCACCGCCAAAGGAAAACTCATCTTCATCGAATTTGACGGCGTTTATCGCAACAGCGAGGTCTGGATTAACGGTCACTACCTCGGCAAACGTCCTTACGGCTACAGCACTTTCGAATATGAGTTGACGCCTCATCTCAGCTACGGCGCAAAGCCGAACGTGATCGCAGTCAAGGTCGATAACTCGCAACAACCGAATTCGCGCTGGTATTCCGGTTCTGGTATTTATCGAAACGTTTGGTTAACGACGCTTGATCCGGTTCACATCGCGCATTGGGGCACCTATGTGACCACGCCGGAGGTGAGTGAACAATCAGCGAGTGTTGTGATCAAAACGAAAGTTAATAACAGTTCGAACAGTGCCGCTCCCGTAGATCTGACGACCATCATTCAGGACGCCGCCGGCAGGGAAGTCACCCGAGCCACGGAGAAGAGAGTTCCTGCGAAAGAAATCAGTCAGACGTTAAAGATTTCCGCACCTGTGTTGTGGTCCGACGAGCGTCCGTACCTCTACAAAGTCATCTCGCAGTTAACACAAGGCGGCAGAGTGGTTGATCACTACGAGACGCCGCTCGGCATCCGCACGTTTCGCTTCGATGTCGAACAAGGTTTCTTTCTCAACGGCAAACGGTTGAAGATACGCGGCACCTGTAATCATCACGACCTGGGTTCACTCGGCGCGGCCGTCAACACGCGCGCGCTCGAGCGGCAGCTCGAGATGTTGAAAGCCATGGGCGTGAACGGTCTGCGCACTTCGCACAATCCACCGGCTCCTGAGCTTCTTGATCTCGCCGACAGAATGGGTTTCATCGTCATGGACGAAGCGTTTGACGTCTGGAAGATACAGAAGACCAAATTCGATTATCACCTCGATTGGGACGAGTGGCACAAGCGCGATCTGGAAGACATGGTGCTGCGCGATCGCAACCATCCCAGCATCTTCATCTGGAGTATTGGCAACGAGGTCATGGAGCAGTGGAGCAAGAATCCGACGGGCGGCACGATCAGCAGACAGTTGGTAGCCATCGTTCGTAATCTCGATCGGACTCGCCCCGTAACGGCTGCGTGCAACGGTGTGAGTCGCGATAACAAGGTGCTGACTGAAGGCGACCTGGATCTCGTCGGTACAAACTACCATCACGCGGATTTTCAGGAGTTTGCGAAGATGTTTCCCGGTCGACCGATCATCGGCGCGGAAACAAATTCCTCTTTGCACATGCGCGGCAGCTACGCGATGCCGTCCGATGAGATTCTGCGTTGGCCCAGGAAGCAGGAAGACATTCTTAAACTCGCGCCCGCTTACGAGTGCTCCGCTTACGACAATTCGACTGCGCCGTGGGGTGCAGGGCACGAAGAGATGTGGAAGCTCGTTAAAAAACACGATTGGTTTTCGGGTATGTACATCTGGACCGGCTGGGACTACATTGGCGAGCCCACACCGTTTCCGTGGCCTGCGGTCAGCTCGTACTTTGGCATCATCGACCTCGCTGGTTTTCCCAAAGATGCGTTTTATTTTTATCAGAGTGAATGGACCAACACGCCGGTGTTGCACGTCTTTCCGCACTGGAACTGGAAACAGGACGAAAAGGTAGATGTCGTCGCGTACTTCAACAATGCCGATGAAGTAGAACTGTTTTTGAATGGTCGTTCACAGGGTGCAAAGCGCAAACAGGGTGATGACATGCACGTATTCTGGCGGCTTCCGTTTGCGCCGGGTGTGTTGAAAGCGGTGTCGCGAAAGAACGGCAAGGTCGTGCTGACGAAAGAAGTGCGAACTGCGGAAGCACCAGCCAAAATCGTTTTGACTCCCGACCGGCAAACAATCAAAGCAGATGGTGCTGATCTTTCGTTCGTAACTGTGAAAGTTGTCGACAAAAACGGCACGCTCGTGCCGGCGGCTAATGATCTGATAAGGTTCGAGGTAAGTGGACCAGGATCGATCGCAGGCGTTGACAACGGTAACCAGATAAGTCACGAGTCGTTCAAGTCAAACCAGCGCCAGGCATTTCACGGCATGGCGCTGGCGATCGTTCAGTCAAGACAGAAAGCCGGACGAATCGTTCTGAAAGCGACAGCGGACAATTTGGCCCCCGCTTCCGTTGTTATCAATGTTCGTTGAGTTAGGGCTTATACAAATGACGTAAATCCAGAACGACTTCGTAACTCTTCGAGTGCACTCTTCAATCGGAGGTTAAAGAAAATGAAGAGGCAAGTCGTCTTCAGTACACTTCTGACATTCTGCCTGTTCCTCGCCGGGTGTAATCGACAGAACACGGCAAATAGTGCCCAGGTAGCTGCTCTTTTCCGCGCGACGCGGGAGGGAAATACTGACATGGTCAGGTCATTAGTTTCCGCGCCAGGTATCGATGTTAATGCCACTGATGAAACAGGAAGCACGCCGCTGCTTGAAGCGGCTCGTTATGGTCATGATGAGATTAGCCGCATACTGATCGCGGCTGGCGCGAACTTCAGGGCAAAGAACCGTGACGGGAAAACCGCACTACAACTGGCGATTCAGGGTGATCACGATGAAGTAGTGCGAATTCTTAAGCAGGCCGGAGCAACCGAGTAAATCGAAACTGTCACGCGAGTTACACCCGAACCCATTCATGCCAAAGAACGTCCTGATTGATGCCGGGCGAATCTCGGACTGGGATTCATTCCACGACACGTTCGCTGAGACCCTGGGCTTCCCGGGTTTTTATGGACGAAACATGGACGCCTGGATTGACTGTATGACGTGCCTGGATGACCCTGACGCTGGTCTGACATCTACGCACGTTACACGCGGTGATGTTATCGTGCTTTGTATGTCAGATGTTGGCGATTTCAAGAGACGATGTCCTGAGATCTATGATGCGCTGGTTGAGTGTTCAGCATTCGTTAATTACCGTCGCATTGAGAGAGGCGAGCCTGCGGTTTTAGCTCTATCCTTTAATGACTAGACGAACAGGAAAGGAAGATCGTATGCGGGTACCTATCGTAATCCTGATCGGAATCGTGCTTGCGGCGCCGCTCGCCGCGCAGACTCGACCACGAGGCAGAGATCTTGGAATTCCTTTTCCCGGTAAGACTGGTCCAAACAACGCCATTACTGACGTCGCTGGTATAGCCGTCGGTCACGTCACTTTGATCGAGGGAGAAGGAAAACTGATCCCGGGGAAAGGACCAATACGCACTGGAGTTACCGCTATTCTTCCCAGACCAAAGGGAAACTGGGATCCCGTGTTCGCGGCAACCTTCAACCTGAATGGCAACGGCGACATGACGGGCATCAACTGGATCAAAGAATCGGGCTTCATGGAAGGCCCGATTCTATTAACCGGCACACACAGCGTTGGCACGGTCCGCGATGCCGCCATTCAATGGCAATTAAAGAACGGTCGAAAGTTTGTGTTCACGTATCCCATCGTCGCTGAGACATTTGATTTCATAAACGATGCAAACGGCGAACACGTCAAACCGGCGCACGCGTTGCAGGCGCTTGATAACGCCAAAGAGGGACGCGTTCAGGAAGGATCAGTCGGCGGCGGCACGGGAATGGGCTGTAACGGATTCAAGGGTGGAATCGGCACGTCATCGCGATTGCTGCCGGCTGAAGCGGGCGGCTACACGATCGGCGTACTGGTCCAGTGTAACTATGGCGGTGACTTGAGAATTCTCGGCGTTCCGATTCGACAGGAGATCGGAGATCTGCGAACGTGCACCACACTGACAGAGCCGTTGTCTCGCGAGTGGACTCGCGGCATGCCATTGTGTTCTTCGGAGCGAGGCGCCAACGACGCTCCTCAAGCACAAGAGTATGAAGGGCGCGGTTCGATCATCGTTATCGTCGCGACAGACGCTCCGCTTCTGCCGCATCAACTGGAGCGACTCACGCGTCGCGTGGGAATGGGGCTGGGACGGTTAGGCAGTTGGGCCGGCAATTCCTCCGGCGATCTATTTCTGGCCTTCTCGACAGCAAACGCCGGAGCGGGTAGTAATGAAGGAACGCCATCACTAAAGATGTTGCCTAATGATCGGATCGACCCGCTCTTCCGGGCCACTATCGACGCTACTGAAGAGGCCGTCGTGAACGCGATGCTCGCCGCTGAAACGATGACCGGCGCCGACGGCATCCGGGTTTTCGGTTTACCTGGAGATCGAGTTGTCGCAGCGTTGAAGAAATACAATCGAATGAAATGAAAGCGCGAGTTCGCGGTTCCTCATAGCTGATCAAGCGGCAAAGCCGCGGGCGGTGCGGTGTTCGTTTCGATAACGGGCGGGTGGCAAACCGAATTCGCGTTTGAAGGCGCGGTTGAAAGCCGCTTCAGATTCGTAACCAACATCTTCGGCGATCTCCGCGACGCCTCGTGAAGTTGAGGCGAGTGCACGCGCGGCCAGTTTCAAACGCCAGCGAATGAGATAAGCCATCGGTGGTTCAGACAAGTATCTGGTGAACCGTTCCACCAGAGATGAACGCGACAGGCCGACTTCCTTCGCCAACTCGGCGATGGTCCATGGATATGGACTGCGCGAGTGCAGGAGCATCAAACTCTTTCCGATAACGGGATCACGCGCCGCGGCCAGCCAGCCAACTTCCCGTTCCGGCAAACCTGCGAGATAACGACGCAGCGTGTCAACAAACAACGCTTCAGACAACTTCGCCAGTACAGCTCCGCTGCCGGCATTTTCCGATGCCGCCTCCTCAACCAGATGAAGCAGCGTGTTCTCCAGCCATTGGCCCGATCTGTCAGCGCGCAAGTTAACCTTGAATGCCGGTGGGAGACTTTGCAGAATCGGCCGGCAGAGAAGTGGATCGCAAACCATAAAGCCGCAAACGAAGCGCGCGACCTCACCACCGCCGCCCGCCTGCATCGCGGTGAGATCGCGAGTTTGCAACTTTGCGATCATCGCCTCCGAGAAATTGTGACCCGTTCGCTGCACGCTGCACATTTCGTGAGCGTCGCCGTGCGGCACCACGACCACATCGCCAGGCTCCAACTTTATCGGCGCGTCGTTTCCGAGACGAACAATCCCTGAGCCTTCTACCAGAAAGTGATAAACCAGCAGGTGTGGCGCGTCAGGCGCTAGCCACGGCGCGAGCTCCTGCGCGGGTGGCGCGTTAAAGCCCCACGGCGCAGAAAACTCCGCGTTGAAAAAGAGCGCACCCTTCAAGACGACGCCACTAAGGATTTGCGAGAAAGGATCCATTTCGGATTCTGGACGTCCGGCAAAAGTCGCCGCACTCGCGGCAAAACGATCTGCTTAGTCTGGACGGTGAGTCAATTCCTTCGGTCGCATGAGCATGGTCCGCGTCATCGACACGACGCATGATTCTAGTTGTAACGCGGCAGACCCGCAATGCTTTGAACAGACAGACTGACTGGAGGGACTATGATTACAACCACATACAACTATCAGGAAACTTTGGCAGCTTCGGTAAAAGCGAACTGGCGAGTCGAAGACATCATTGGCGGCGACAAGCGTCTCGATTTCACCAGGCCTTTCATGCCCGATTCGCTGGCGCGAGTGAATTCAATCGATTTTTTAAGCGGCGACGAGAAGATCCTGCTCAATCAAATTCGCGGCTATGGCTATCTCTGCACCTTTGGCCTGGTCGAAGAGTTCATTCTGCCCTTCGTGTTGGACCACGCACGACCGCAACTGAATGAGGACGACTACCGGACGCGGGCGCTTTTGCAATTCGCGAGTGAAGAGGCGAAACACATCCATTTGTTCAAAAAGTTTGCTGAAGAATTCAAAGAAGGCTTCGTGACGACTTGTGAAACGATTGGACCGCCCGAGGAAATCGGCAACGCTGTTTTGTCGCACAGCCCGCTGGGCGTAGCGCTCGTCATTCTCGGAACCGAATGGGCGACGCAGAAGCATTATCTCGAGAGCATCCGCGACGACAATGAGCTCGATCCGCAATTCAAGAGCTTGCTGCGTCATCACTGGATCGAAGAGGCTCAACACACGAAGATCGATACGCTGATGACCCAGGCGCTGACCGACAATCTTACCGGGGCGGAGATTGAAAAAGGCGTCAGCGATTACGCGTCAATCGGAGGCCTGGTCGACGGCGGTCTGAAGCAGCAGGTCGAGTTTGACATGCAGGCGTTGCAGCGCGCTGCTGGTCGGACGCTAAACGAAGCCGAACAGGCGCAGTTTCGTTCAATTCAACTACAAGCCCTGCGTTGGACCTATCTTGGGTCGGCGATGACTCATCCGAATTTTCTGACAACTGTCGGCGAGTTCAGCTCGAGTGCCCGAAAGCAGATCGAAGAGATGTCGCCGGCGTTCTCGTAAAGCAGTCTTCTCTGCGACCTCTGCGTGCTCTGCGTTAAATATGTCCGACGGCTTACTTTAACGCAGAGGGCGCAGAGACGCAGAGATCGCAGAGAGGATTCAATCAGGGTCAAGATGAGCTTATTGCTTACTTTCTGTTAGAGTTGAGCCAAAGGTCGCTGATTACTAAGTTATGGACCAATCCGGATCTGAATGAAAAAAATCATTCTTCTCTTCATCGGCTCCTTTTTGGTAACGGCTGTTTTCTCCGCATCTCTAAAAGTTTTCTTCCAGACTGTTAGCTGGCGTGAAGTTCTGACCAAGGGACTTCTGATCCCGTGCTTTACCTGGACCATCCAGCTACTGTTGTCTGCCGCATTCCTGGATGGAAGAAGTAGATTGACTTACTGGAATCGACTTGGATGGGTTTGTTTGATCGGATCGATCGCACTGCTGCCCGCCGCGTTCTATAACTATCTGACCGTGCAACCGTGGGTGTGGGTATCAATCGTCAATGTACTGGCGAGCGTCGTCTTGATGGCAATAACGTTGCACCTACTGCTTCGCCGCGACGGCTTTCGCTGGCTATGGACTCTTAGTTGGGTGGTGCTGATCGTCATCAACATGTCGCTTTATCTTTCGTCAGTTCTGTAAAGCGATCACGGTACAAAGTTGTAAATCAGCAACGAAGACAGTTGAAAGGCGACTAAGAGTCGTTTGATCATGAGGCGGGGATTGTAGTAGACGCGCAGGTTGCTATTCCGATTTAATCGGTTCAAAATATTTGACTGTGACGCGTTCTACAGTAGCAATAGCCGGTGACAAATCCCAACAGTTTACGCTCTCAGGGATCGATAGGATATTCAACCTTTGCAAACCGAAACCGCCGCTTTCCCAGTTTGTAGACAGTTTGTGGCTATACGAAGGCCAGGCGACGCAGCACACAATCGAACGTATTCTTCCGACCGGCACGCTCGAACTCGCAATCAATCTCCGGCAAAACCAGCTGAGTTTTTACGAGGCCGAACGTCCTGAAAACTGCATGCACTTTTCCGGTGCGATTGTTTCAGGTGCGCATGGACGCAGCCTCAAGCCCGTTGAAGAAAGCTCTATCATGGGAGTTCACTTCAAACCGGGCGGCGCTTTTCCGTTTCTCGGACTCCCAGCAGACGAGCTCGCCGATACTCACGTCGATCTGGAAACGCTTTGGGGACCCTCAGCCGGCCGGCTGCGGGAGCGGCTTTCTGAAATGAGAACTCCCGCCGAGCGGTTTCGATTGCTCCAGGAAGTTCTGTTGAGTCGCTTGTGTGGCGGAGTGGAAAGGCATTACGCGACTTCGGCGGGACTGGAAATGTTCGGAACGAATCATGCGCGACCTACAGTCAGAGAGGCAGCGAAGAATCTTGGTCTAAGCCAGCGCCGGTTCATTCAGGTTTTCAAAGAGGAAGTGGGCATCACGCCGAAACTGTTCAGCCGGATTCAGCGGTTTCAGCAAACCCGAACTTTCATCCAACAGAATCCATCGCCCGCCTGGGCCGCGCTTGCCTTAGATCTCGGATACTTCGATCAGTCACATCTAATACGCGAGTTCGTTGAGTTTTCGGGCGTCAGCCCCACCGATTATCTAAAATCGACAAAAACGGGTTTTTAACTCAGGTCAACTTTATCCAATACAAGTGCCGTTAATGGCGACATGATGTGCGGTGGAGGTTGAATCATGGAAAAAGTTTTTACTGCACTGGTTTTAGCTGTCCAGCCGGCCGCCGGTGAGATCACCAGCGGACGAGCCAGGGCTCTCGTGGCGGTGGCGGTGGGTTTGATAAGCGTTGTCGTCGGTGGACTGGCTCGGGCGCGGTCAGCCGGAACCGGGAGCGGACGCACTGCGGCGATCGCGGCCCTCGTGTTGGGGTTGATCGGTATGCTTCTCAGTGTGGTCCATCTAGGCATGTCGACCGGCGGTTTCGGAACCGGCAGCGGACGCGCCGGCGCCATCGTGGCTTTGGTGCTGGCGCTGATTGGCACGACCCTCGGTGGCCTGACTCTGGGCCGCGCCCGTCCTTCGCATAACGCCTGAGTTGGCAATTCACGCGGTTCTGGAAACGATCCAGCCAACTATCGCGCCACCGAGCACGAGCCAGGCTGAGTTAACCCGGTAGCGGAACAGTATGAATCCGCTAACCAATCCGATCAGAATCGTTTTGACGTCGACCAGCGACGCGCGCCCAAGCTGATAAGTAACCAGGACCATCAGCGAGAGGGCGGCAACGTTAACTCCGTCGAGAAATGCTCCTACGGTCGCTGAACGGCGGATGCGCGGCACCAATGGTCCACTCAGTGCCACGAAGCAGAAGGCAGGCAGAAAGATTCCGACTGTCGCGACTATTGCGCCTTGATACCCGCCGAGCACGTAGCCAATGAAGGTTGCGGTAGTGAAAACTGGTCCAGGCGTAACCTGGCCCACCGCAATCGCGTCAAGCAGTTGTGATTCGGTTAGCCAATGCCACCGCTCAACCAGATCCGCGCGTATGAAAGCCAGCAAAACGTAACCGCTCCCGTACAAGACTGCGCCGACTTTCAAAAAGAAGAGGAACAACGGCAAGAGTCCGAAAGTCGAGGTTGCGGCGGCAGTTGATTGTAGAAGAAAAGCGAATTGACCTATGAAGTGCGCTGAGTGGCGTTCGTTTCTTTTCGGAAATGCTTTGACTAACACGACCACCAATCCAGCGCCTGCCAGTATGAGCAGTTCATGAACGCCCAGCCACGTGAGTGCGACACAAACAAGTCCAACTACGGCCAGGAATTTTGTCTTCACCGCAGTCTTTCCGAGTGACCACAAGGCCTGGAGTACGATCACGATGATCACAGGCTTAACGCCATACAGGATTCCGGCGACCTCGGGCAGCGAGCCATAACGAACGTAAGCCCACGCAAAGCCTGTAACGATCAGCACTGCCGGCAGAATGAAACTGGCGCCTGCAGTCAGGAGCCCGGCCCAGCCGCGTTGGCGATGGCCTATGTGAATGGCTAGCTCGGTCGAGTTTGGACCAGGAATGAGATTGGCGGCGCCCAGGAGGTCGAGGAATTCCTCACGCGTCATCCAACGACGGCGACGAACCACCTCGTCTTCCATCATTGCGATATGCGCTGCGGGACCTCCGAAAGCAGTAGTCCCGAGTCGCAGGAAGACCAGTGCCAGTTCACCTAAAGAGGTTCTGTGATCGCCCTCAACCACAAATGAAATAGTACACCGCTGTCTTAAATTGAACGATTTTCTCTGCGTCCTCGGCGTATCTCTGCGCCCTCTGCGTTAACGGCAACTCAAACGCAGAGAGCGCAGAGATACGCCGAGAACCGCAGAGAAGATTTTCAAATTAAGACACCACCAATAGTACACCGCTGTAGACAAAATACGTGACGGTTGAAAAGGTTGGAGCGGTGTTCAGGAGTGCAAGGTCTGGATGCTTCTTACATCATTGTCAGATTACCTGACGGGTTACCGCCAGGAAACCTGCCGTTGACTGTGACACTGCACGGTGTGGTGAGCAGCAATACGCCCACACTCGAAATCTCACCATAGCGACGCCCTATCCGCCGCTGGCCTTTTACTTGCTTTGTTCGGGAGCCGGGAAGAAAAGAAGCTCGCGCACCTCGCCGACCGCATCGCAGGTGATGGCACCCTTGCGCGCCCACGCGAGCGCCTCGTCCATATTGGCGGCTTCCAGTATCCAAAAACCGCCCATGTGCTCCTTAGTTTCGGTGTAGGGCCCATCGATGACGAGCACCTTGCCGTCGGACTGCTTCCGCACCGTCTTTGCGTTAGCGGGCGGGGCAATGCCGCAGGCGAACTTCCTCACACCGGCAGCAATCATTTCGCGGTTGAGCGCGTGGATCTCTTCCATCATCGCTTCGGTTACGGTGGACGGATCGAAGTCGTCGGGCAGGTAGTTGGCAACCAGATATTGTGGCATGACTTTGTCTCCTTGTTTTCTGTCGTTTGTTCCCGATGACTCGTTTCCTGTTCATTCAGGAGCCGTAGCTCATCGTTCTTTGTCCTATAGTCGTTGGCGAGACGGAAAATCGACAGCCACCGTAAATTTTTATTTTAGCTGCCGGATTCTCGCTTGCAGGAATTGCCGCTCTGGTTCCTGTTGGGTGAGCGCCAGAGCTTTCTCGTAAGAGGAGCGAGCCTCGGCTGGTCTGCCGAGTCTCCGATACATCTCGGCACGAGCGGAATGCGCGAGGTAGTAATTTGCCAGCTCGCCATGTTCCATCGCAGCTTCGATCTGCTGGAGACCGGCCTCTGGACCATCGCGCATGGCAATCGCCACGGCACGATTTAGCCGTACAACCGGCGAAGGCTGAATTCGCAGCAGTTGGTTATACAACGCGACGATCTGCCGCCAGTCGGTCGCAGTGGTCGATTCCGCCTGCGCATGAACGGCAGCGATTGCAGCCTGGAGTGTGTACGAGCCGATGCGGCCTGACTTCAGCGCTCTTTCCACCAAAGCCACTCCCTCCGCAATCTGTTCGCGATTCCAGAGCGAGCGATCCTGGTTCTCAAGCAAAATCAGATCTCCGGTCGGAGACGTTCTTGCCGCGTGACGTGATTCCTGTAGCAGCATCAGGGCAAGCAGTCCAATGACTTCCGGCTCAGGCAGGAGTTCGGACAGCAAGCGGCCCAGTCGAATCGCTTCGCCGGTCAGCTCGGCCCGCGTTACTTCCGTTCCCGCTGCAGCCGAGTAACCTTCGTTAAAGACGAGATAGATGACTTGAAGCACCGGGGCCAGACGCTCCGGCAATTCCTGCGGCGACGGCACCTCGTATGGAATCGATGCCTCTCGAATCTTTGCCTTCGCGCGCACGATGCGTTGGGCGAGTGTTGAAGGTGTCACCAGAAACGCCCTGGCAATCTCCTCAGTTGTTAGGCCGCAGAGTTCGCGGAGGGTGAGTGCAACTTGTGCTTCCGGAGGCAGAGCGGGGTGGCAGCAGGTGAAGATCAGACGGAGGCGATCGTCGTCGATCTCCTCATCCTCCACGGGAGCCTGATTGGCGAGCGACTCCATATGGCCAACAAGATCTCTCTGTGCTCCATCGAAGCGCGCGCGACGGCGTATCACGTCTATGGCTTTGAAGCGTGCCGTTGAGATCAGCCACGGGCGTGGCTTCTCCGGAATGCCAGTCTCAGGCCAGGACTCCAGCGCGGCAGCGAACGCCTCGTGCATCGACTCTTCGGCCAGGTCCAGGTCTCCCAGTAGCCGCACGAGCGTCGCCAGCACGCGGCCCGATTCCGATCGGTAAAGCGTCTCAATGGTTCTGCCAGGTTGTTCGGGTACAGGCGGCGCCATCTACGCCAACCTAGCAAACGGACGGGTTGACAACAACTGCGCCGCGGGGATCTGTGTCCTAAGGTCGACGCAACTTTGATATCTCTTCGACGAGGGCTTCAGGGGTGCACGGCTTTTCAAGGTAACCCTGTGCGCCGGACGCAAGCGCCGAGCTGATGTCAGATGGAAACACGGCGCCGGAATAGAAAAGTATCGGAGTATGTGGATCGAGAGATCGCAAGCCACGGCATAGAGCGTTTTCGGTGTCACCTTCAATCCAGTTGTCGATAAGATAAAGGTCGAACCCGCCCGCCGCAGCGAGCTTGATCGCTGAAGTTGTGTTTTCTACGGAGACAACCTGCCACCCTTCACCGTGCAATATGCACGCTACGAGTGTTCGCGTGTCCTCATCATCCTCAACGTGTAGGATTCGCATAATAGTCGTTCCTCAAGTAAACCGCACTGGTACACAAGAAGAGGCAGGAGCGGAGCGCACTCAAACTTTGAAACTCCGCTCCCACCGCAGCGACGCACACGAACACCTACTTCGAAGCGTGCGGCACTTCGGCAGGTCAATCGCACACGTCACCACTCGAAAGAGATCACGCGCTAAGTTGTTGGGGAAAGTTTGCCGTGTCGGTCGGCAGCAATTCAGAAAAGAACCGCCGCGTTAGAGATTGATACGGCCAGATTGGTTGTACTGCTAAGTAGTAGCTCCAAACATTTTTTTGAACGGCTCGAAAGCCGGTTCCTTTACCTACCAGAAAAATCCATAGAAGAGAATCCCTAATGCCATCACTAACGCAGAGATTCCGGCTAACAAGAACGCCGATGATTCAGCTTGCTTAACACGTACAGGACTCGTCTTCATCAGCGCTTCACGCAGACCTCCATGGAGTGCGAGAACGATCTCAAGAATCCCGATAACCAAAAGAATAGAGGCTAAAATATATTTCCACATACGAATACCCGGTGAAGGCCTGGTTAGCCACCTTCGAGAGCCAACTTGAACGCGGCCATATCATGGTCGTTGCGAACCAGCAATACGTCGCCGGCAAGCACAGGATGATTCCAGGTCTTGCCCTCGAGGGCCGGAAACTGTGCGATTGCTGTGAACTGGTCTGGTGTAGCCTTCACGAGCGCGAGCTCACCCTGCTCCGACAGAATGAGCAGCAAGTCCTGATCGGATAGAAGGATCATCTGGCCGTAGCCGTATCGTTTGCCATTCCACTTGAGTTTGCCGTTTTCGAGATCGATGCAAGCGAGCGTGCTGCCATTGAAGCCGTAGGCATGGCCCTTGTGAACGACGAAGTCGTTGAACCACGGATTGAGATCCTCTGATGTCCAACGCTCCTGGGCGGTCCATCCGCTGGATCCCTGAGCGACTCCGATGCGGCGGATGCCGCTGCTCTCACTCATGCTGATCAGTACATCGCCGCTTTCCATGACCGCCGGCTGCACGATCGGGTCCCCTGGCCACGCATGCTCCCAAAGCAACTTGCCGTCCGCCGGCGCCACACTGGTGGCACCGTTTGAGTGCAACAGCACGATTTGAGGGACTCCGTTGATGGTCATTAATTGGGGTGAACTGTAGCCAGTTCCTCCGGCCGGACCTGTCCAACGGGGCTTGCCGCTGGCGAGGTCGTATGCCACAAGATTGCCAGCCGCGGCCACAACGACGATGTCATTGACTACCAACGGCGAACCCGCGATGCCCCACGCGGGAACTTTAGCGCCCGTGTCGGTCACTGCATTACGCGACCACACGACGCTGCCGGTAGCAGCGTCGAGCACGTTCACGATTCCGGTTGCACCCTGTGTGTAGACGCGACCGTTGCTGAGTGTTGGAGTCGCACGCGGACCGGGCCCAGCATTCGACTCCCAGAAGCGAGCCCTGTCGAGATGTCGCCACACCAGCTTTCCTGTTGCAACGTCGTGGCAGGCGACGATTTCGTCGTCACCACGCTGTTCCTGTGTATAAAAGCGTCCATCGTGGACCGCGAAGGACGACCATCCTGGTCCAACCGGCCGCCGCCAGAGCTGCACCGGCGACGACGCCGACCAGTCAGTTTTAATCCGCACACCCCGGATGACGCTGTCCCGCTGTGATCCGCGAAAGCCCAACCAATCGGTCGTCCTGGTTGCAGCAGCAACGGGGGCCGCAGGCGCCGTCGCTGCAGCTTCCTCAGTTTGGGAGATGAGCAGTTGTTCAGGGGTTTTTGACCACCGCCAATGGATGTCGTTATCGAACTCCGCAGTCAGGCCACCCGTCCGAATTATGGTAAACACTCCGCACGCGAGCAGGACTGCTACAACAAGCGCAGCGCGTCGTGGTCCGGCAGAGAAGCGGCGAGTTCCGACGGCCCACAAGACCAGAGCGAGACTGACGACCGGGATCGCAAGAATGTACAACAACATTCCCATCCCACCACCGGCAATCGACTCGTGGACGATACGCTTTGTTCCGATCAGTGCAATGACAATTAGCACGAGTGCGCCCACACGCTCGATCCAGGGTGCGCGGCTGAAGAACACCCACCACACTACGATTGCCAACGCGCACACTACCCCAATCAGCAATCCGATGGGAGCGGCGCGGGGAAATAGTGCGGGTACAACAAACCAGGCGAGCCACTGTAACACTACGGCGATCACGCCGGGCCACAATCGAAGCCGCCTTGGAGGAGTCGGTAAGACAGTTTGTTCTGGGGTCATAATCGCGTGTACACAATCACAAACATGCCCATAGCCGCACGATTGCTATGGTCCGATCCGTTGGTCATGTGGAACCAGGATCTTCGTGGTGAATATCGATGTATTCCCAGCGATATCCGTAAGAGTTGCGACCACGACATACGATCGACCGTCCAGATCGGTTCCGTCGCGCCGGGTCTCGACTGCCAACGTTTCGTTCCAGGTAGCAGAACTTCCCGAAAGTGAGCGCACGGGCAGAGTTAATGGAGTTCCATATTCGTCAGTAACAACGTAACTAACACTCGCAAGTCCTGAAACCAGATCACTACCGTTACCATCGATTCTGACGTTGACGCTGTCATTGGCGACGGGCCAGATGATCGACGGAGTAGCGGTCAAAGCAAGTGCGGGTGAGCTGGTGTCGATTTTCAGGGTAAGACTTTTCGGGGTTTCAGAGTTATTTGCGCGGTCGACTGACCGGTAAAGGATCGTAGTTATTCCCTCGCTATTGAAGACGAAGCTCCCACTAACAGGCTGCCACGTCGCTCCTCCGTTGGTTGAGTACTCGATAGCGGAAATGCCGGCGCAGTTGTCGCTTGCGCTCAAGGTGATAGTGGGCGCCGTTTTGTACCACCCGTTTTGCCCATCGGGACTCGTGGGGGTAATAGCGGCAGTCGTTTGCGGTGGAAAAATATCTAAATCAGCATTAGCTACAGTTCCAGGGGACACGTTGAAACAGTAGTACAACGAGTCGACTTGAGTTCGATATGGCCCAGGCTGTAAATCAACCGCGCCGAAGAAGCCGTTCCCATCCGTCGCAGTATTTTTGACAGCATGCGTGTCGAGGTTTTCGATTGTTACAGGTGTGGTATCGAAGGCAGTGCCGTCGGCTCGCTGCGCTTCCCCTTTTACATGTCCGACTGTTGGCGTCAGCTTCCATGAGAAGGTCGGAATCAACGCGGGCTCACTGAAGATTGGGGTCGCTCCCTCCGGCTCATATAAGACCAGACCGTCTGTTGACTTGCCGGTTGTCATGGCAGATGCAAATTCGGAAAACGGCCGGACCGGAGTTGCGCCTGGCGGTATCGCAAAAGGGTTGCTCGCCACGGCGATATTGTTAGTCGCCATTGAAAAGAAGATGATGCCGCTCAAATTTGTTGGACCAGCGGCAGGCGTTAGTGTCCGGCGCGTTTGTCGAAGCGTTCCTTCGAGTGCATTAACTAACGAACCCTGTCCGGTCATGCCGGCGCGATTGTAGAGATGATTGCGTAACCAGGTGTCCCATTGGTCGTACTGCGGGCGTATCGTAGCAGTGTGTTCCGCTTTATAGGCCATCGGAATCGCGATGTCGATGATGCCTTCTTCCGTCCAGGCACGCCAATCCTGATACACGCGCCAGAACGCCTCTGCAGAATTCCACGAGCTCTCTGTCGCACCGATGCCACCAAACGCGATCAGGGCTGCGGAGATCTTTAATTGCGGTTTAATGGCGAGTGTTTCCAAATACACGCGGCGAACAACATTGGTGATCTGATCGCGCCGCCACTGATTCCATTGCGGATTGTTCGGCGCTGGTGGAGGCCCATCCAGTGGAAGATTGAAGTGCTTCTTGAAACGTTCAACACTCAGCGGGTTATAACCAATATTGGTGCCGGTTGAAGGCGTTTGACCCGAAATACTTATGTCTGGATAACGAATGCGGTCAAGGTGTAATCCATCGATGTCGTAATGCTGAACGAGATGCTTGACGACGTTGACGGTATAGGCGGCTGCGTCCGGATGCCCGAAATCCAGCCAAAAGTCGGTCCCGAATCGATGACCCTGGAAAGCGATCGCGGTGCTGGCCGGCGTTGTGTCAGGCAGCAGAGTGCGCGTGAGCCAGTTATTTGGCCCAGGGATAATCGTATTTGTCGCTGCGTCAAAGCCGCCATGCAGATTGAAAACGTGGTTAGGATTTTCAGGTGGGAACAGATTAGGCGCGCGGCCCCAGATCGCGTTCATGATGACGAACGCATGCACCTCAATACCGCCGGCGTGAGCCGTATCAATAATGTCTTGAAGAGGATCGAAGCCGGCTTGAATCGGCACGCGATCTCCGGGCGGTTCGAGTGAGTTCAGGTACCAGGAATCGCCGCGTCGTCGTACCTGAACGAAGATGGCATTTGCCTTCGCCGCTTTCGCGTTGTTTACAACAGTTACTACATCGGTATGGTTATTGAGATTGGTGTTGAATGTATCAACCCAAAAGGCCCGGTATTCCGTTCTCACTTGTCCGTTGTTTACGGAAGTCGCAAGGACCAATAAAATCCACAGAAAGGTCAAGCGACCATAATTCTTTGTGTTCATCATACTGTGAAAGTGAGTATTAGCGATCGTTATGGTTTGTGGGGGATTAAATCGCCGTTACTATCGCACAGATTGCCAGTCTTGACTAGCTTTCTGTTAAGTTTAGACAAAATCCAGCCGTTGAGTTTTTGTAGGGGGGAAGGTCGTAATGATAACTGTAGCCAATCGGATCTACGTCGCGAGGGAATATGCTGACGCCTTCGAACAAAGGTTTCGTGAACGCGCGGGGTTAGTGGATCAAATGCCTGGTTTCATTTCCAACCAGGTGCTGCGCCCGGTCAATGAAGGCGACCCGTATGTCGTCTTTACTATTTGGAATAGCCGTGCGGACTTCCTTAACTGGGTACGCTCAGATGAGTTCGTGAAAGGACACGCACAGTCAGGAACACTGCCGAAGGAAGCATTCGTTAAATCGAATGTACTGGAGATGCATGAGGTGGTCCAGGATTCCAGTCGCCCTGATTTAGCAGCGGAGCCGCACGGTGGTCCGTTCAAGATGCATTAAGGGTTAACTTCTTTTTGACACGGAAACGCGGATTTGCAATCCAGAATTATTCAAGTCGCCGGCCTCGGATTCACGATCGCATACGCTGCGTTCATCGTCTGGATCTATGCCACGGAACCGCGTACCTTCAAAGAAGTCACAACCAGTGCTGAGGTCGCCGCGGGCACTTACCAAATCGACGAGGAAAAGTTCAATGCCGCACTCAGCTTGTTCCGGCGTGAGCAGTTTCGCGCGGCTCGAGACGAATGGCAGCGCGCAGATCCAGCGCAGCGCGATGCCCGCACACAGTTTTACATAGCGTATTCGTTTTACCGCGAGGGTTGGGGGCGGGTTTATTTTGACCAGGAGTTGTTCAAACAAGGTGTCGAGGCAGTGAATCGAGCAATTGCACTGTCGGCAACCGGCCCGCTGACGATCGACGATCCGGATTTGCGTATGCATGCGCCGGCGGAGTTAAAGGTCGAACTTGAACAAGGGTTAGAACGCAGCTGGAGTGACGTCAATCCGCTCAAGGTACTGCGGACGAGGAAGTGAACAAATGTCGTCGCAGACTAATCGTTCCAGAAACCGCGCGCTGGTGAACTTTGTCGTACTACCCTTTCTTTTTCTAACAGTGGCGCTTCTGGGTGGGCTCCGAATCGGTGCCGAAAGCCGAACTTTCATTTTCATCGCGCCGCCGCTGGTCACGCTCTTGCTCGCGACCCTATCGTTGCTGCTCTTCGTCCGCGGTGGTCTACTCCAGTTTCATCAATGGGTTGGCAGCGACCTTCCACCTCTCACAAATGTTGCGCACGCGTGGATATTCATCACCATCTTCTTCGCCTCCGCGCAAGCTTTCAACTCTGTATTACCTGAGCGCGGTCTGTTTCATTGGCTCTTCTCGTTCTTTTTTCTTTGGACGCTCTGGAATAATCAGTTTTCGTCATTCGACGCGCGCAGGCTTTTGCGCAGCCTTACGATTTTGTTCGGTACCGCTTTCGTCCTCAAGCACATCTTGCTGGCGAATCTGTATAGTCCCGAGGGTGGTTGGTTCAAGCGGGTAGCAGGAACGTTATTGCAGGGAGTCACACTCGGCACTCTCGACGCGCCCACCTTTGCGCCGGTCACTGGCTACATCGCTTTCTTCACCCTGGCTCTTTATATAGCGGGACTGATCCTGTTCGCATTTGCAGTCAACGACGAGCCCACGGTGGTCACTCACACGCTCGTGGATGAGTATCGACAACTTCCTGCTGCCGAGCGAGTGGCCGTACGCGAAGCAATTCTTAATGATCCAGGCTCGCACGGAGAGCCACTATGACCCGCGGCTTCAGCGCTTGTAGACCGATCTGTAGATCGGATCGTGTCGCAACGCTTTCCTGATATCGCTTTTGAGTTCAATTTTGTCGCTTAACCGATAATCTGTATTGAAGAACTTCCACGCATCTGCTTCGTAGCCTGCGGTCTTACAACGCGTTGCCAAAAATGGTGCGGGTTTGATAGTTATCTGTAGCTTCGCTAAGCCCTTGCCAGGAAAATGAACTCGATTATTCTCAGAACAGCTCTGCCTATTTATGTAGTGGAGAACCACATGGTCCGTTCAAGTTCCATATTGACGAAGTTTGCCTCGATCCTAATCCTCGGCTCGATGATTCTGTTCTTTGACTTGCAGGTTTCGGCCCAGGTTAAAATTCAACTCTCAGTCGACACTTCCAAACCTGGCCCAAAGATCGATCGCAACATCTTCGGTCAATTCGCAGAGCACCTCGGTTACGGTGTATACGAAGGAATCTGGGTCGGTCCTGATTCAACGATCCCTAACACACGCGGTATCCGTAACGACGTTGTCGCTGCACTCAAAGTGCTTAAGGTTCCCAACGTTCGTTGGCCAGGTGGTTGCTTCGCTGATGAATATCACTGGCGCAAAGGCATCGGAAGTCGAGCCGTTACGTTGAATCCAAATTGGGGCGGCGTAGTAGAACCAAATACATTTGGCACGCACGAGTTCATGGACTTCATCGATCAGATTGGCTCCGAAGCTTACCTGTCAGTAAATGTTGGTTCTGGAACACCCCAGGAAGCCGCTGAGTGGCTAGAATATTTAACAACCTCGCAACCAACAACTCTCGCGAAGGAACGTGCCGCCAACGGTCACCCTGCTCCGTACAAGATTCCCATGCTTGGTATCGGCAACGAGAGTTGGGATTGCGGCGGCAACATGACGCCCGAGTACTATCTGAGACAGCTGACGATCTACAGTCGCTTCGTTCGCAATTTCAATCCAGCGCAGCAAGGCAACAATCAAATGCAGAAGATCGCGGTTGGCCCAGGCGGCGGTGAAGCACGTTGGACTGAATGGACCGATACGATCATGAAGGCGTGGGAGAAACGACAGTGGAGTTGGGACATGCAAGGCCTCTCGATGCACAACTACACAGTTATCAATTGGGGAAACAAGTTCGCGTCAGTAGGATTTGGCGAGAAGGAATACAGTCAGATTCTCAAAGAGACGCTCAAAATGGAAGACCTTGTTACCAGGCACTCCGCGATCATGGATAAATATGATCCGGAAAAGAAGATCGCGCTTGTTGTTGACGAATGGGGTAGTTGGTATGCGCCATTGCCGGGTAGTAATCCAGGATTTCTAGTTCAGCAGAACAGCATCCGGGATGCGATACTGGCGGCGTTAAACCTCAACATCTTTGCTCGACATGCCGAACGCGTGCGTGGCGCAAACATCGCTCAGATGGTCAATGTACTTCAGGCGATGATTATGACGGATGGAGAGAAGATGGTCCTAACTCCAACTTATCACGTCTTCAGGATGTACGTTCCGTTCCAGGATGCGACGTTTATTCCGGTGACCTTCAATGCTGGCGCTTACACAAACGGCGATATCATACTCCCACGTGTTGACGCCATCGCTGCTAAAGACGCAACTGGTAAACTCTGGCTGGAGCTCACGAATGTAGATCCAAAAAACATTGCAGACATCGAAGTGAACATCTCGGGGATCAACGCCAACACAGCATCTGGTGAGACGCTAACCGCTCCCAGGGTCGACAGCGTAAACACCTTTGATGCGCCAAACACAGTGACCCCGAAACCAATTACCGCAAAGATCCAAAACGGTAAGCTGATCATCAAACTTGATCCCAAGTCGGTAACCGTAGTGTCGCTATAGTCCCTGGGAATGCAAACTCGGAACAGGCATGCGTCTTGGCGAACAGTTGCGAATGAAACTTAGTCAAGTCGATTTCTTCGCAACATCGTCACGGCGCGCAAGACGAAGAACGGCAGACCGCGATACATTCCTATGAACGATGAAATCAGAGAAACACTGGCTGAGTTGTGCAAGGACAAGCGGCCTGATGATTATGTTTTGTTAGTCCGAAGACGACGACAAACGTCAGCGGGTTGACGTCCTCCCTTACAACACTGCCGTTGAAAAGTGGAGGTTCGGACTTTAGGCTAATAGTCTTACGGGGGACCGGAATAAGGCTGCGGCCTCCATTCCACTTCGTGTCATTTCGGCCGAGACATTCAATTAGTTTCCCCGCAGAGACGATTGTGCCACGAGAGCCCGTCCGCACAACTCTCCGCTTCGCTGCGAGTGCTCCACTTCGTTCCGCCCCGTCGGGTGTTCGTTCGGGCACCCACTCGTGGCCCAATGTCTCTACGGGAGAACACTGTTTTAAAAACCGAAGTCTTACAGTCGAGAGACCACCACGGTATTAAGGCGTCGAAGGAAAGCGGATACGCGAATGGTCTTATGCACAAACTCAGATAGTAGGAAGGAGGAATGTGACGATGAGATATTTTGTTAGCGTTCAGTAGGCGTATGCTTGGTCCAAGTTTGTCCCGCAGTTGTCCCGCAGTTCTTTACAAACTAGGCACTTCAAGCACATTATGCAACGCATGCACACGCTTTTTTGTTAGGCTTTTTCGTAACTGTTGAAAACAAAAAGTTCGTGAATCCGACTCCTAAGCGGAAGGCCGCGCGTTGGAATCGCGCCCGGGGCACCATTTTCCTTAAGGAAATTAGCACCTCCTCAAATGCGATTTGTCCCGCAAATTTTTTCTGGAGTCTGTGGCATGAGCCGTGAATACGTGCCGGAGACAACATGAAAAATTTCTTAACCAGCATTCAACGCTTTCTCCGTTTGAGTTTGTGTGGCTTTTTGGGGCTAACCTCATGATCAGAAAACCGTAGAATCGAATTAACAGATCTGGTATCTTTTGCGACGACCTCCACTTCCAAATAAGCGCAACGGAGGTTAATGATCGCTGTTGCTATTTTCCTCAATGAAGAAGCAACATCCTTGCAACGCCATTTGAACTAAAAGACTCACATGAATAACACTCAATCTGCCCCGAAACTGAGAAGGAGAATAGCTCTCTTCCTGGTAATCAGTTTTTTGAACTTAATCGCCTCGCCGTTTATAGTAGAACTCAGTACGAGGGTTAAAGCTGCGTCGCTCAGCCCCTTCGATGGTCCAACCGATTTCATCAGGCGCGTCCCGCTGATAACGAACGATCCGGTTTACAGCACCACTACGGGAAAGATCTACGCCAGCCTTCCAAGCAACGTCGGAAGTAACGGCAATAGTATCGCGGCGACGCCGCCAACTCCTACACCATCGTCTTCGCCCGCAGCGGCGTTCGTGAGACAACTGGAATTAGGTACCAACGATCTGGTCCATATCCAGGCAACGCAGAAACTATATGCGAGTGTTCCGAGCAGTGAAGGCAGCACCGGTAACAGCATCGCAGAGATCGATCCGGTAACAGGTTCGATCACGAACCAGGTTTTTGTAGGAAGTGAGCCGACAGTTTTGGCCGCTGCCGCTGACGGCCAGACGCTTTACGCCGGATTAGAGGGCGCGTCGGCCATCCGCAGGTACAACATTACCACGCACACCGCAGGGCAGCAGTTTCCTATTGGACGAGACGACTTCCTTGGTCCGTTTTCATTTAGTGATATTGCAGTATCTCCCGGTAATCCGTCGGTCGTTGCGGTCGCCCGGCGAAACCTCTGTTGTACACCCCGCCAAGAGGGGGTTGCGGTCTTTGACAATGGTGTACAGCGCCCGCAGACGGGGCCGGATCATAGTAGCGGAAGTGATTTTCTTGCTTTCGCCTCTCCGTCTATTCTCTACGGAAGTAATGATAACAGCCTCACTACCATGACAGTTGATAGCGCGGGAATTACGGTAACGGGCACCGCGATTTTTACAGCCGGAAACGCATTAATTTTCAACAACAATCTTGTTTACGGTGCCAGCGGTCAGGTAATCAATCCGAGCACCGGAGGGCTGGTGGGAACTTTTTCCACTGGCGGATTCAACACATGTCATGCGATCGATCCTGCTAACAACCGGGCCTTTTTCCTGGTCGGGCAAAGTTCGAATATTCAGCTTCAAGCCTTTGACCTCACTACCTTTCTTCCGGTCGGCTTCATCGATCTTTCGGGCATTGTCGGAGGCGCTGAGAGTTTAGTTAGATGGGGAAGCAACGGATTGGCTTTTCGGACGAGTAGTAGACAAGTGTTTCTGATACAGACTGCTTTGGTGAATCCGAGTGTGCCGGTCCCAGATCCAACCCCGACGCCATCGCCATCGCCGTCACCGTCGCCTGTAGAAATTCCAACCTCTGTGAGACAAGTGGATATAAGAGCAAACGGCCTTGTCTTTAGCCAGGCGACGCAGGCTCTCTATGCGAGCGTACCAAGCAGTGCCGGCGCTGGCGGCAACAGCATAAGGAAGATTACTCCTGAAACCGGAGTTGTTGGACCAGCGGTCTTTGTTGGCAGCGAGCCAAACAAAATGGCGCTGGCCCTCGATGGTCAAACGCTCTACGTGCACCTGGATGGGGCAAATGCGGTGCGCCGGTTTAACGTAGTAACTGAAACTGCCGGTTTACAATTCAATACCAACTCGACTCAATCTCCGTTCGACATGCAAGTTGTTCCTGGAAGTCCGCAGTCGGTGGCGCTAAGCCGAAGAGATGTCAGTGACGGCGTTGTCATTTTCGACGATGGTGTCCAGCGTCCTAAAACTGGCGGCGGATTTTTTCCTTCCGAAACGATCGATTTTGGTTTCAACGCGTCTACCCTGTACGGCACGAGCCGGGGAGACTTAGTAAAGTTCCTGGTTGATTCATCCGGAGTTACAACGTCAACTGTTACCTCACGGCTGGTTGGGGGAAATGCCAATGCCTTCGAATTTTCAGAGGGACGGTTGTATTCAACTGTTGGTCGAGTGGTAGACCCTGAAGCCCGAACCTGGCTCGGCCTGTTACAAGGTATCACCTTCTCGGCACTGGTAGTTGACGATCTTCTCGATCGAGCCTTTTATGCGTTCGAAAGCGGGCCGGACGTAGTAATAGTCGGTTTCGACACGAATACTTTTCTACCAGTCGGATCGATAAGGCTGCCAAGCGTTTTCGGCGTGCCCGTGAACTTGGTGCGCTGGGGAGCAAACGGCCTTGCGTTCAATACGGAATCTTCCTCGCCCCAGGTCTATATCGTACAGACGGACCTGGTTTCGACCGCAGGGACATTCCCAACCGGACTACGGTTCGAGGTCGATAGTCAATTCGCCGCTGAAGCCTCAACAGCATCGGTGAAGGTTATTCGAACTGGGAACCCCGCCGGCGCGATTTCCGTCAATTTTGCGACCAGCAACGGGACGGCAACCGCGGGCTCCGACTATACCGCCACGAGTGGCACGCTCAACTTTGCCTCAGGCGAGCTGAGTAAGGTCATTTCAATCCCCACTCTTAACGACAATCTTTTCGAAAATGGCAATGAGACGTTCACCATCACCTTAAGCAACTCCGTGGGAGCAAGTCTTACAATGCCGAGCACTACAACCGTAGCGATCTTGGACGATGATCCCAAACCCTCCCTTTCTCTATCGTCTAATCAGCGCGTTGTTGAAGGCAATTCCGAGACTAAAACCCTTACCTTCGACGTAACTCTGTCAAATCCGTCCGTCCAAACCGTGACCGTGGATTTCGCGACAGCCAACGGCACGGCCATGGCCGGAAGTGACTACGTGGTCAGCTCCGGTACGCTTACCATACCGGCGTTAGCAACATCGGCGACATTCAATGTTTCCATAAACGGCGACACCACGGTTGAGCCAAACGAAACGTTCTCCGTAAATTTGAGTAATGCCTCGAACGCAAGCTCTATCGTCAGTTCCAGTGCAACTGTGACAATTGATAATGACGACGCCTCGTTCCAACTGAGTTCGGCGTCTTACACCGTGCAGGAAACGGCGGGATTCGCGACGGTGTCAATCACTCGAGTGGGTGACACATCGAGAGTAGCTACGGTCCAGTTTGCCACCGCCGATACGGCCGGCTTGCAGAGTTGCACAGTCGCTAACGCGAAAGCATCTGAGCGTTGCGATTACGCGACGACTGTTGGCAGGTTCCAATTCGAGATCGGAGAAACCGGCAAGACATTCTTTATTCCGATAGTGAATGATGCGCTCGTGGAAGGTAATGAAACTCTAACAGTGAACATCAGTGCTGCAGTCGAGGCCACTCTAGCAGCGCCAAGTACGGCAACAATCACAATCGTCGATAACGACACCGTGCCCGCGTCGCAGAACCCGGTCGATGGTGTAACTTTCTTCGTCACGCAGCAATACATCGATTTTCTGGGCCGCTTGCCCGATACAATCGGTTTGGCAAATTGGACAGATACGTTGGGGAACTGTCCCAACGGAGGTTTTGGCGAGTTTGATAATCCGACTTGTGATCGCGTGCACGTCTCAGCCGGTTTCTTCCTCTCCGAGGAGTTCCGCGGACGCGGCTACTTTGCTTACAAGTTCTACGAAGTGGGGTTTGATCGTCGTCCGACGTATGCCGAGTTTGTGCCTGACATGGCCCAGGTTGGTGGGCCGCAGTCGCCGGAATCCGAAGTGATCAGTAAAACTGTTTACACCGATGCATTCGTGCAGCGACAGGAATTTAAGAATCGCTACGATGCGTTGTCCAATAGTGCATATGTCGATGCGCTGGAGACGAATGCAGACGTGGTACTGACAGACAAGGCAGCGCTGGTGGCGGCACTGAATGGGAATCAGAAGACGCGGGCGCAGGTACTGCGCGAGATCGTGGAATTGCCATCCGTGACCGATAAGTTTTTCATCCGTGCGTTTGTAGCGATGCAGTACTTCGGCTATCTGCGCCGAGATCCGGACACAATCGGTTACGACAACTGGGTCAACACGCTGACCGCGGATCCGAGCAACTTCCGGCACATTATCTTCGGGTTTATCTTCTCAGACGAATACCGCCGCCGCTTTGGACCGTAACAAAATACTTAACCGCGGATTTACGGATGCGATCTGGATCTGATCGTGTAATCCGCGGTTTGTTAGTATTTCCGGCTTTGTGAAGCGGTTCTTTGACGGCAGGAGGGCGGATGAGGAAGAACTTCACACCCGAGCAGATGCTGCACACGGTGCGGCAAGCGGAGAGCGGAACACCGGTGATCTCTAGCTCATTGCTATGGCGAATTTAGGCGGAGTGATCGAAGGGTAGAGCCTTCCCTGACTGCGTCGGTCGGAGTCCATACTGGACCACACCAACAATATCACCACCGACGTTTATTGAACCACCGGCAACACTACAGAGCTGGCATTCCCACCGCCGAACCAGATACTCTGAGTCGCCTTTTTATAGTCATTCTTCTTCGCGTACATAATATTCTCGACGTACGTTTGCGGGTTGCGGTCGTACAACGGAAAGAGCGTCGATTGCACCTGGACCATGATTCGATGACCCGGCCGAAATACGTGGTCCACGTCGGG
>DASTTS010000213.1:0-5434 GCA_035760085.1 Pyrinomonadaceae bacterium | reverse complement strand
CGGTGAACGCGCCTTTCGTATGACCAAACAATTCAGACTCGATCAACTCCTTCGGTAGCGCCGCGCAGTTTACTTTAATAAACGGCTTCTTGGAGCGGAGTGACTGGTAGTGAATCGCGTTTGCGATCAACTCTTTCCCGGTACCCGACTCGCCCACGATCAGCACGTTCGCGTCTGACTTCGCCACCGATTCGATCGTCTCGTAAATCTGCTGCATCGGTTTCGATGCGCCGATGATGTTGAAGTACTCGGCGCGGGTGGAGAGTTGGCGACGCATGTTTGCCGTTTCCGCCACCAGCTCACGACGCTCTAGCGCTTTCTCGACGAGTGGCTGTAGCTGTTCGTAATCAAATGGCTTCTCGACAAAATAGAACGCGCCCGCTTTCGTTGCTTCGACGGCTTTTTGAACCGAGCCATAACCGGTTACTACGATCACCTCGGTGGTCGGTCGCGCGTCTTTCATGTGACGCAACACTTCCATGCCGTCCATGTCGGGCAGTTGCAGATCGCAGATCGCAAGGTGATGCCCGCCCTGATCAAAAAGTCCCATTGCGTCCGCTCCTGTAGCAGCGGTGTCGACAGAGTATCCTTCCTCGACGAAATTCTGCCGCAGAGAGTCGGCCATTGTTGGTTCGTCGTCTACCACAAGAATCCGCACTTCTTTGTTCTCCACCTTTTTCTCCTCTCGCGAAATCGCTGCGCCTTGGGGCATATGATTACTCCGTATGTATATAAAGTTTAGAGTTCAACCCTTAGGTTGCTCTGAACGTCATCCAGACAGCGGAAGCTCAACCACGAACTTCTTATCTGTAAACTTTGCCGATCCGCCATGAGCTTCAATGATTTTCGCTGCGAGCGCGAGCTTGATCTCGTCGCTGCCGGCGAACGAACGAAACGGATCGTGATCCAACTCGCGCAAGCCCGACCACTCGATCACGGCTCGTGCGCCGTCAGACGATTTTGTCGTTACGAAAATCTCACCGCCTTCTTCCTGGTTCTGCTTGTGCTTCATCGCGCCCGCACACAGCCATTTGAAGGCGTCCGTCAGCTTGAATAGATCAAGTTCGGCCTGTACTGGACTTAAAGTCGAATCCAAAACTATGCGCGCGCCACCCTCGTTGGACGTGGCACAAACGCCACGCAGCACTTTGTCTAATTCAACGCCCGGCTGCTTTTTCAGCTCGACTGGCTGACCGTATTTCACAATTGTCGACAAATCGTCGGCGGCACGGTCGAGTCCGTGAATCAACTTTCCAATCGTTTCCTGCTCGTCGCCAGGGCGTTCGCTCTTCTCAATCCGGCGTCGGAGGAACGTGGCATAGAGTTTGAGACCGTTAAGTTGATTCTTAAGGTCGTGCACTATTTGCATTGAAGCTCGCCCGAGGTCTTGGAGCCGTTCAGTCTCTTCGGGCCTCGACATTGCAGTCTTCATCTGGGCAAATCTTTCTTTGTTCCTTAACCAGGGGGCCGCAGGGGGAGGGGACCTCACACCATCGAGTGTACTAATTAGACGCTGGCCTAAGATCCTTTAGTGTTGCGTTTCAATGCGGGATGGTACCAAAAAATGGCCGCGTATTCTAGTCGTACAGTAAAATCAATAACTTGCAAGGCCGGGGGCGGTAAAATTTGAGCGCGAAGTCAGGTATGAAAATGAAAGAGAAGACCGAGCCACTCACCGTCCTGCTGGTCGAAGATACGGAAGATAACCGCTTCATGATGCGACGGTTGCTGGAGATGTCGGGTTACCGGGTGATCGAAGCAATGAACGGTGAAGAGGCCGTGAAGCTGGCGGAAACGGGCTCGCCGCAACTCATTTTGATGGACCTCAGCCTGCCGGTCATTGACGGTCTGGCCGCGACACGTTTGATCCGCAAGTTGCCGGAGTTTGAGTCAGTACCCATCATTGCAGTGTCAGCGCATGACACGTCTGACTTTCAGTCGGAGGCAATCCAGGCGGGGTGCAATTCCTACGTTACAAAGCCCATCGATTTCAACGAGCTGGAAGATTTGATCGCTCAGTTATTGAAGACATAGCGTTGACTGTTCTTTGTGCTTTTTGTGGCTCTTTGTGGCACAATTCTTTTCACTATGGCGGCTCCAGATCGACGGATCGAAACGAGCGAGACAAACCGTACCCTCATCATCGTCGTGGCTGTGATTGCAGCAATTGTGATCGCTGGCCTCTTCTACGGTCTAATGCGTTTGGGCGGTGGTGGCGGCGGGCCAACCGGCTTACAAGGCGCGATACGCGAAGGCTCACCACAGTTTGCAGAGAACAAACAGAACATCGTGCTCGACGATCCCGAGGCGACTGAAGCAAAGCGCGCCCTCGGCGACATCACGATGACGCTTTCAACCACCGTGCGAAATCTGACGGGAAAAACTTTGAGTGGACTTGAAATACGCGGCGCTGTTGTCGACTACGAAGGAAAACCGGTGAAACAGAGAGCTGTCGTAGTGATTCCCGGAAAACAACCTGAGCTCCTGCCAAACAAGACTCTTCAGGTAAACATAGCCCTGGACGGCATGAGCGACACCGACGCCCGCGCAAACATCAAGATGGAAGTGACGGGGTTTAAGTTCAAAGAATAGTCTCGCGAACTGTTTGTCATTCCTGATTTCCCTTCACGGATCGACCAACTCCCTTCTGGAATCTGCGATTTCTCTTCAGGGGATTGAGCGGTCCCCTGATCGGTTTTCGTAAACTGCTTCCCGGATCCGCGAATTCCTATCTGAACTTTGCCAGTTTCCTTCTCGGGTTTTGGAAATCCCATCAGGGGTGACGCCCAATCCCTCACGAGATCTCGCAACACCGAAATAGGGAATCGCGTTCCCCATTTATCATTTGTCAATTCCCAGAAGCTATTTCCCGGTTCCGAGATTCAATTCATCGAAGTTCGACGGGGTGGTCCAATTCCGGTATCGGTTTTCGCACACGAAAGAAATCAAACGCAGCAGTTCATTCAGGTAAGTCGAGATTTCGTTATTCTTGAACGAACTGTAGGGCGGCCCTCCATGTGAGCGAATCCATAAGCATATGCTGCTGCGAGAGCGGCTAAGTCCGGAGGCGGTTCAACGTATGCCAAGAGATTTTGAGGTCGTGATAACGCAGATGAAAGCAATCCTTCATCTCTTCATCTCGTAAACCTTCACCTCCGCCATGCTCCGCGATTTGTCGCTGATGGACGGCCATAATCGTTTTCTTCGAGAAGCCAAACAACCTTCGTCATCAGATTATTTCGCTAGCTTCCGCAAGGCATCTCGATCTTCCCGCATGACTCCTTCAGCAATCTCAACTTGCTTCGCAAAGTCGGGATTATATGCCGTTAGCTCTATACCGTTCTTCGTTTCGACAACGTAGAGGGAGTCTCCTTCCTTCACGCGCAAGCGTTCCAAGATCTCTCTAGGCAGGATCACGCCAACAGAATTGCCAACAGTTGTAACCTTTAGAATACTCATGCCTACCTCCTCAAGGGCGTTTTCGCCGTTGCGCGCGGCCAAGAGCTACTTATAACGTATGTTATGACCCATTGTGAGAAAAGGAGCACGACCGAAACCTTTAAATTCACGCTCACGCTTGAATCTGCTTTCGAAGATTTGGTGACACGCAATGAGCCGACAACTGAAGGCATTCATTAGTTATAGTCGAACGGACGCCGCAGTCGCGGAACGCCTTGCCCAAGACTTCCGAGTACAAGGAATTGGCATCTGGCTCGACAAGTGGGAAATGCGCGTCGGAGAGTCACTTATCGAGAAAATCGAGAGAGGAATCGCCGACCATGACTTCCTTATTGTTCTCCTATCACGAGCTTCTGTTGAATCGCCTTGGGTGCAGAAGGAGCTGAGAACGGCACTGATGAGAGAACTTGACGCAGGCCGTGTTGTGGTGCTTCCCGCGTTGCTGGAGGAGTGTTCGATTCCTGAATTCTTGAAAGAGAAGCTCTATGCCGACTTCAGGACGTCTTATGCCAACGGTTTCAACGCCCTGGTGAAGTCGATGCAGAGTCTCGGTACGGACGACGTTGCATTCGATGCGGCATCGAGTGTCGCTTCCGAGTGGGGTGTCGTCAGGGCTTTTCGTACAGCACGTAGTGGAGATTTGTTCCTCTCTATCATGGAGGATTCTATTCTGCGGTTGTGGCAGGCACCGGATGGACGACTGAAACGAGCGCTGTTCCCGAGACGTGAGTTTGTAGATGCCTGTCTGGCGCCGTCGGGAGCGCTTGTAGTCGCTGGCCTTCGCCATGACCTATTTGAGTGCAAACTCCTTGTGTTTGACATAACAACGGGCGCACTCCGCACGAGTGATTTTGTCCGCAACAAGCAGTCCTCACCACTCGGAGCGGTGTGCGGAAGCGACGCGGGCGTGATAACTGGCTTTCTTGACGGCACACTAATGCTCACGGATTACGAGGGCCAGCACGCAAGTAAGGAAATTGGACGCGCGCCCTTTGGAGTTCAGCAACTTGCGCTTGCGGATAATGAGTCCATGCTGGCGGTGTCGGGGCGCGACACAGGAGTGTGCCTGGGAACCCTAAACGGCCTTTTTGAGGAGCGCGTGTTCTGTGCAGACTCGCGAGTCTATGATGTTGCTCTCAGTCCCACAGGTGAAACTCTCGCGTGCGCTACGTCACAGGGTGACGGCGTGTTTATTTTCAACACCGGCACCGGCGAAGAGACTTTTCGGCTGCACACCGACCAAGTGTCGGCCGTCGCCTTTTCCCAAGACGGTTTGATCTTGGCTGCCGGAGATTGGGATGGAGGTGTTTATCTCTACAGGGCTCCCGAGTGGCAATTGATTACTTCAGTACGAGCTCACCGGAGAATGGTGGGCGCTGTGGCGTTCGGCGCGGGTAAGTACCTCCTTACCGGAGGGGGGCGTGAGGATCCCTCAATTAAGATTTGGGACCTCGAGAGCGGACGCCTCGTATCCACAACAAAGGGGCACAACTGGGAACGAGGAATCTGATCGCTCGCGTTGGAAGAGTGACTATTAATCCAGAAACAATTCTTCCAGCGATTGCTTCACCGGCTGCACCGAAACGATCTTACCGCCTGCTTTTCGCAGCGCCGCCAGCACGCTTTCGATTTCATCTTCGGTTGAGATCTCGATGCGGAGGCCGCGGGGGGTGGGGGCGATGTCGGCGCCGGGGAGGTGTTGGCGCAGGGTTTCTGCGTCCGTGCCTGTTGCTAGGACTTCCATTCGATTTGGACCTTCAGTCGCGCGGCGCAGCTCGTCGAGATAACCGACCTGGGCCAGGCGGCCGCGTTTGAGAATCGCGACTTGATCGCATAGCACTTCAATATCGGAAAGTATGTGCGAGCACATGAAGACAGTTTTGCCTTCGTCGCGCAGCGAGCCAATCAAATCACGCACTTCACGACGCCCAACCGGATCGAGTCCACTCATCGGCTCGTCGAGAAAAACGATCTC
>DASTTS010000212.1:0-8344 GCA_035760085.1 Pyrinomonadaceae bacterium | reverse complement strand
CCTTCCGCCTGCTGATACTTCCGCAAGCCGTCCCGCGTCGCATCATCAAGCTTGCCGAGTTGTTCTCCCGAGTAAAAGCCCCGCTCCTTCAGGATCGCCTGGGCCTGGTTGATCTGGTCCTTTGTCGCGCGAAAGATCGGGCCGCGTTTAGTAGCCTGCTTTGTCGCCGACTTCGTTGTAGTTGAGGTTGAGTTCTGGGCCTGCACGACCGTGGTGAAGACACAGAGCAGCAGTAGAGTAAGTGTAAGGATATTCTTCATGTTTCTTCCTTTGTGAGGCGCGCAGAAGCGCGCGGTTTATGGTTTAACCGTGAGGCTACCGGTCCGAAAAATCGCCGCTATGATACATCGAGTGTCAAGCCGTCTTGTGTTCAACAATCTTGGCAAGAGTTTAACGAGCGTGGTAGGATGCCTGGGTGCGACGAGTGCTCTACATTCTCGCCATTTTCGCTCTGACTGCCGCTTCCACGGCGGCACAG
This sequence comes from Pyrinomonadaceae bacterium, assembly GCA_035760085.1. Lineage (GTDB taxonomy): Bacteria > Acidobacteriota > Blastocatellia > Pyrinomonadales > Pyrinomonadaceae > PSRF01. Next base: position 7,866 of record DASTTS010000212.1, on the reverse strand, counting down.
TATCAGGTCGATAACTTCGACTTCCCAAACGCTGTCAAAATCCAGACGCCCAAAATCGAGCCATCTAAGCCGAAACGGCTCGTCCAGCTTACCAGCCTGCCATTAAACCCATCGCTCGGCGGGTTCACCACCGGAAACTCCGATGTCGACAACTTCATCGTCGAATCCGGCAAACGCAACTCCGTCGACCCACTCCTGCTCTACTCCATCATGCACCAGGAATCGAGCTTCAAGCCCCGCGCCCTCTCATACAAAGGCGCGCGCGGGCTGATGCAGCTCATGCCCTTCACAGCCAGCCGTTTCGGCGTGACGAATATCTGGGATCCGAAGCAAAACATCGAGGGCGGCGCGCGCTACATGCGCTTCCTGCTGAATCTCTTCAAAGGCGATGTGCGACTCGCACTCGCGGGCTACAACGCTGGCGAGGGTGCCGTGATGAAGTATGGCTACAACGTCCCGCCCTATAGCGAAACGCGCGAATACGTGCGACGTATCGGCAATCGCTACAGCATGATTCGTGACCCGCAGGCTGCGGCACTTGCAAACACCTTGTCTGACAAACAACTCGCCACAGCGCAGCAGAAAGATCCAACCCCGCTAAACGTCTACGAGCGTAGCGTCTTCATGACGCGCCTTCCCGACGGCCGCCTCCAACTCGTAAGCCAATAAAACAGTGGTGTCTTAGATTGAACGTTTTCTCTGCGTCCTCGGCGTATCTCAGTGTTCTCTGCGTTAAACGGCAACTCAAACGCAGAGGGCGCAGAGATACGCCGAGAACCGCAGAGAAGATTCTCAAATCAAGACACCACCAATAAAACCGATCGTTATCAATCTGCGTATATCTGTGGCATGATTGGCGTCATGACGTGTTCCAGTTGCGGAGCATACGTTCCCCCGAGCGTCCGTTTCTGTTCGAATTGCGGCGCACCCGCTTCCGACCCGGAAGCCACGCGCATCGCCCGCCTGCAATCGCGCGCGCTTGAAATGAGCGGCGACCAGGATCTCGAGCACACGGTCTTCACCGTCCGGCCTACGATGCTTTTCGTCAAGGCAGGGTACGCGCTCGCGGTCGTCACTGGCATCGCGCTGGTGTTTCTACTCGCGTCGCTGAGCGTGCCTGCTTCGATTTCAATTCCGCTTGCGCTCGCGCTGTTGCTGATTCCGGCTTACTACCACATCCGGCGCAACATGATTCGCTACACCTTGACCGATTCGAAACTCCAGATCGACACCGGCCTGATCGCTCGCACCACGAAAAACATCCCGCTGAGCAAGGTCCAGGACGTGACCGTCTCAGCTACGATTGCGCAGCGTCTGATGGGCTTTGGCGACATCATCATCGACAACGCCAGCGAAATCGGCGGCTCGGTCGTGATGCACAACATCAGCAAGCCGCGCCATTACGCAGACCTTCTTTTGCGTGAACTCAGACGCTGGCATTAAACTGACAAACGTGCTGCCCAACCGTCGGACGGAACATCAAAGCCCCAGCGGTTTCTAACAAAAGAGTTCCATCCGGACCGCACGAGGAGTCGTTTTGCGTTTATCGAGAGCAATAGTTTTATTCAGTATTTTATTGGGGTTGGCGGGTTCTGCATTAGCCGATACCACGTCTTCCGAATCCGTCCGCTTACTGCCGGCCACGATCGGTAAGTTTCGTCAGGTCAGCTTCGCGAACCAAACTCCAGAACCGTATCCACCGAGTACAGTCGCGCCGGTCGCAACGCAGATAGCCGAATATGCGGGAAGTAATGGAAGCCGCGTTTCGATAACGATCATGCGCTTTCGTCAGGATGCGCAGGCCTTTGAACGACTGTCAGCGGCGGCGACGGAGAAAGATCATTCCGGACTGACGCGCGAGATCGGTACTGCTGGATATATCACCGCCGGACGTGTCGTATTCTTCAAAGGTCCTAATGTCGTTTTAATTAAAACTCTCAAAGGAGACGATCAGAACCTCAAGGATCTGGCTCGCAGCCTGAGCGAAACCCTGGATAACGGTGAGGGTGACATCCCGGTTTTGGTTAAGCACCTGCCGGATCCGGATAAGGCGCTAAAGGATGTGATCTATCTGAACAATATTGCCGATCTCCGGGGTATGCCTTTTCTTTCTCCGGTATTCGAAGTGGTTCAGACGAACGGCAATGCAGACGCGGTGATTTCGCCGTGGTACGGTGGAAACAAGGTTGTGATTGTCGAGTACCACACTCCGCAGCTCGCAACCGAGAACGACCAACGCATCATTGCTCGCATTCACGAGCTTTGGAAACTCGGCCAACCCGCGCCAACTGCTTATCGCCGCGTCGGAAACTATTCGGTCTTCGTCTTTGACGCGCCCGATGAACAGACAGCCAAGCAGCTAATCGATCAGGTGAAATACGAACAGGTGGTCCAGTGGCTCGGCGAGAACCCAAACATTCTCAAAGAAGCCGAGAAGCGTTACGTCAACACAACGCTGGGCGTACTGGTCGCCGTCTTAAAAGCTTCAGGTTACGCGGCGCTTCTCTGTCTCGGAATAGGCGGCCTCATTGGTGGCCTGCTTTTCACTTACAGACGCGCACAACAGAAAGATGTGACGGCGTTTTCAGATGCTGGTGGAATGCTGCGATTGAATCTGGATGAATTGAGTGCCGAGACTAAGGCCAGTCGCCTTCTGCAAGAGCGAAACTAAAACAGGATTTTAGCCGCGGAATCCGCGGATAAAATCCTGTTCTAAAAAACCGGGCCAAAAAAATTGCGGGCTGCTGATTTTTCCTGGGAGGCTCCCCCAAGCCTCGTCAGAACGTCAATCAGCAGCTCCGCTATTATTGCTCTTAACTCTGCGTAACAAGCGCTACTCCGTTCCCCCAAAAGAGTCAAACGCTTGCTTCTAAATTCTGTGAGAGGATGCCTCCCCCAAAGCCTCCACTCACCGCAGTTTTCAGAGCCTGACCCGATTTACCCTTATCTACCCTTCTTGTTCTGTTTCCTCTTTTGGCAATGACCGTGCCAACAGGGCGATATGGGACACCTCAAGACTAATAATGATGCTTTTACGGGGATTTCTTTGTGTTGAGATGGTGGGGAGATTGTGCGTAAACGGACACAACTACCTCAGAATCGTATAAGTTTCGGACAAACCCCACTGTATCACCGGACGATAATCGCTCGGTCTACGGTAACGCCTCGACAAAAGCTTCGACTTCCGCCGGTGTGTTGTAGAAATGTGGGGCAATTCGCAGCCGCTCATTGCGCGGAGCGACCACGATCTTCTTCGTGTTGAGCTGATGATAGAGCGCCATCGCCGATAAACCGTCCAGGTGCCGGATGCAGACTATCTGAGATTTCTCCCCGGCTTCTCGGGAGCTGACCACTTCGTACCGTTTTGCCCGCAGACGCTCGCATAAATCGTCCGTAAGCTCTTCGAGGTAGTTGGCGATGTTTCGGACGCCAAAGCGCGTTAGAAGCTCAAGGCTCGCCTTAAAACCGTGTATCAGTGCCGTGGGCCCGGTGCCTGTTTCCCAGGCGAGTGTCCCGCGGTTCCAGCCTTGTTCGAAGTCGAGGTAGTCATCCGGATTCGGAACGCTCACCCAACCGACGAGCGTGGGCTGAATCCGGGCGCGGGCACGGTCCGAAAGGTACAGATAGCCGACACCTTCCGGAGCCAGTAGCCACTTGTGACTCGCGCCGGCAGCGACGTCGATAAACTCCGCCTCGACATCTGTAGGAACGACACCGAGCGCCTGAATCGAGTCCACAACGAATAATGCGTCGTGTTGACGTGCGACACGTCCGAGTCGTTCCAAATCCATCCGAAAGCCAGAGGCGTACTGGACGTGACTGATGGCGACGATGCGTGTGTGGTCGTCGATCAGGCTCGCGAGCTCCGCGAAGTCGATACGGCCGCCGCGCTCTTCACACATGCGCACCTCGACACCGAAGGCGTCTCGCACTCTTAGCCACGGGTAAATGTTCGACGGAAACTCGTGATTGAAGGTGACGATGTTGTCGCCGGTGCGCCAGGTGAGGCCGTTCGCGACTGTTGAGAGCGCATCGGAAGTGTTGCGCATGAACGCGACCTGTTCGGGGCGTGCTCCGAGAAGGTTCGCTAGTAGACCGCGAGCTTGTTCCTTCACTGCGAGCCAGTTGCGGAAGTTGGCAGACCCGTTGTCGTGGACGTCTTTAAGTTGAGCTTCAACTGCGCGGATCGACGTGATTGGTGGAGGCGAGACGGCGGCATGGTTGAAATAGATCGTGCGCTCGCTGATGGGGAACAGAGCTCGTAGTTCCGGAGTCATGCATTAGTTTTTCTCACGCAGCGGCGCAACGGCGCGGCGTTTTCGTTGTGCCGTGGCGCCGCCGCGTGAGAACTCCTCTTCAAGGCGCATAAGGTCTGCCGTAGAACTCTTTGTACAACCACCCGAGCACGCGCGCCTCGGCGGTGCACAGTGTTTCGATCCAGCAGTTGAGCAGAAACTCGTTACGTCCGCGTTGGAATGGAATCTTCTCAGCTTCCTTCACGATCGATCCACTGCTTTTCAAATCCAACTTGTACGCGTCGGCAGTTGTTTCGTTGGCTTTCGATGCGGCGTCCAGTGCGCCGAGAAGCTGGCCGATCCAGTCGTGCAAGCTGCGCTCAGTTGAATTGTCCGCCAGCGCCTGAATGATCCCGATCGCGAGTCGATCCTCAGCGCGGTTGAACTGAAAGATCTCTTCACCCTGCGACTGCGCGTGTTGCTGCTTCCACTGAAAAACTTCTTCGACCGACGGATGCCTGATGATCGCGACGCGCTGATCGTAGTTCAGAAACCACTCGATCACATCGGGAACGGAATCGACATCAACCTGGCCATACGCGTCACGCTGGAGCGGCGGTCCTTGCAAATCACCTTCGCTTGTCATTTCTTCACTTTCAAATCAAACGAAGCAGTGATCTCGCCAACCAGATTGCCGCGCCGGTTCGTCACCGGAAAGAACGCATACTTCGCTACTGCTTCAAGCGACTCATCGCGCAATACTCCAAGCTGTCGCAACGACTCGACCACGACCGTCGGCCGCGCGCGCTTGTCGTCGCCATCTTCAATCTTCAGCGCGATTCCAAAACCCTGCGGCCACTCTTCACACGGCCTGATGCCTGCTGTGTAAACTCCTTCAGCGCCGACTTTCGAAACTAAACGGCGCGGCGCCGCACGCATCAATTCCGTGTCGAGCCGGTGCGACGTGCCACCAATCAGCTCGGGATACGCGCTCATCACCCGGACGATCCGTTCGCACGCATCGCGTGTCTTCTTGTCGAAGCTCTCCGGCGGAGAAACCAGTCGCGCATACGCGAGCGCCATCGCTTTCATCGTGATGCCAAACACCGGCGCCGCACAGCCATCCACACCGATAGCCATGTCCGTGACCGCCACACCCGAAAACTGCGACACCACCTCAACAATCGCTTTCTGCACGGGATTCTGCGGACTTTCGTAATCGTCGATCGACGCGCCAATGTGTAGCGCGAAAGCGAGCATACCCGCGTGTTTGCCGGAGCAGTTGTTGTGAAGCGCATTCGGCTGTTCACCGCGCGCGCGAAGTTCGAGAGCGGCTTCCACGCCGTAGGGCTCGTGTGCGCCGCAGCGCAATGCTTCCGGACCGAGTCCGATCTTCTTCAACATCGACGTAGCGAGCTCGGTGTGAATCGATTCGCCGTTGTGTGAACCGCACGCGAGTGCCACTTCACGATCGGTGAAATCAAACCGATCGGCAGCTCCGGAAGTTAAAAGCGGCAGGGCTTGAAATGGCTTCGCTGATGAGCGCAGGTAAGTGACAGTCTCGGGCGCGCCGAGTGACGCGATAAGGTCGCCCTGCGTGTCGACTACGACGATGTGTCCGCGATGACGAGACTCTGTTATAGCGCCTCGTTTGACTTCAACGAGTGGCTCCGCGATCGGGATCTGTTGGGATGACATTTGATCAGCATCTTGCCACAAAGATGCATTAGCCACAAAAGGCACAAAAAGCACAAAGGATTAACCTTTTGTGCTTCTTGTGCCTTTTGTGGTTAAGAAAGGAACTACTTCTTGCGGCCGCCGTAGCTGAGCACGGTCAGCTTCACGGTGCGTCGTCCGAAGCGCATTGCTTCGCGCGACGATGGCGTCCAGATGTCGATACGCTTGCCGCGTACGAGACTGCCGGTGTCAGCGACGAGATACTCACCACTGTAAGCTCCGGCATCGAGCCGCACGCGCGAACCTAAGGGAAGGTGTCTTGGATCAGCAGCGATCAATCCTTTGGCAACATATCGTCCGCTCGCAGTCCGTCCGCGCAGGCTGTAAGCGGTGGCGACGTAACTGGTCGGAGGCGCAACGTACACCTCTTCGACAGCAATCTTTTCTCCTAAGCTACCTTTTGGAGGAGCAATTATTAGTTGTTGGGTTTGTGTTGAGAGAGTCTCCGCCGAGAGAGTGGTGGCGGTAAAAGTCAAAGAGAAACTCAGAAGTGCGACTGCAATCAGCACACTTCCGCTGAAGATAGATTTAAGTTTCAAATTCGGGTCTCCTGTCCGATTTATTGCTTACTCTTCAGCGTCCTGCGCGAGTCCGTTCTTTCCTATGACTCGTCCCCTGGCTCTAGGAGTCTGATTCAAAAGTCAGCCGAGGTTGGGGGCTTGCATCCTTGATGCGGTGCGCTGAAGCGTCTAGTTTAGGTAAAGCGAAAAGCGACGGTTACTTCCAGTAAAAGTGCGCGATTCGGTTTGACCCTAGCACAGTATTTTTACGGAGTTCAACCGTGAGATGGGCGTGATTTTTGTGAGAAAAATAACAACGCTGTTGGTAATTGGTGAAATATCGAAAGTTAGGAAAAATCGATACAGTCACATCGACAGAGCTTGTTGGTGAAATACAACAATCAGAAGGGCTTAATGAATAGAACTACTCAGAATAGAGGTTGTTAATTCCGGTTAGAGTTTTAGGAAGTTTTCGACGATGAGGCGACCCTCGGGATGGTCGTCGTCAAAGAGCTCCGGATGGAACTGAACACCGTACACGCGGCGGCCCTTTTCCTGCATCGCCTGGATCTTGCACGTCTCATTCGACGCAGTCGCACGGAACCCGTTAGGTAGCTCTTTCACTTCGTCGCAGTGGTTGTGCCAGACGGTGATCTGTGACGGCAATCCTTTGAACAGCCCGTCGCCGGTGTTCTCGATCGGTAAGAAGCCGCGCTCACGTTTCGCGCCGTTATAGCCCTCGCCCGGTTCGATTCGACCCATCAGTCCGACTTCAGCACCGTAAGCGATCGCGATCTGCTGGTGACCACCACAGACACCGAGTATCGGTTGACTCGCGTGTTTGATGACGTCGAAAACGCCCGCCAGCGACTCAGGCGAGTACTGATCCCACGGATGACTCTGCCCGCTGAGAATGATGTGCGATGGCCGCAGGCTGCGAACTCTCTCAAGCGATACGTTGTGAAAAGGTTCAGTGAGGATCTCGAGGCCAGGGATCAAACGCCCGAGCACCGCGCGAATCTCGCGTGGACTGGCGCCTTGACCATCTACAGTGTTGTCGACCAGGTAAACGAGCACTACTTCAAACAGTAAAGCTTCCCATTGAAAGCGCCGATGTAAATTCGTCCGCCAAGTATTGCGGGCGTCGCGTTGATATTATCACCAATCTTCAACTCGCTGATCGACTCGCCGTCGTTTGCCGACACTGAATGTATCCAGCCGGCTTTGTCGCCGAAGATTAAACGTCCATCCACGAGGGGCGACGTTCCCCAGATCGATGCCTTGGCCTTATACCGCCAAACGACCTCGCCCGTGTCTGCCGTCAAGCAATAGAGATAACCGTTGCTGGAGCCGATGTGAACTCGTCCGTTGGCAACAATCGGGCTCGCCCAGAA
>DASTTS010000211.1:0-34194 GCA_035760085.1 Pyrinomonadaceae bacterium | reverse complement strand
GTCCAGTGTGGGTAGTAGAAAGTTCTGACGCGTGCTTCGGTGGCTGGACCTGCGGCGACTGAAAAGTTTCGGTGTTCGGGGCCCCACGCGTTCACTGTAACTGTGCGGCCGTTTGCTTCGACTTCGGTCGTCATCTTTCGCACGTCACTGCGGGCCCAGATCGGATACCAGTAGTTCACGCACCAGCTGCCGCGCACGTCGGTGACCATGGTTTCGAAACGTTGTTGGGGAAAGTACTGGGCCTCACGAACAACGTGAGAAAGCGTGAACGCCAGGGAGATTGCCATCGCGCCGAGCACGAGCATTCGTTTCGCTCGGACGCCGGTTGAAATCTTTGACACACCAGCGGCGGCGAGTATCGAGCCGCCCATCGAGATCAGCACCAGCCACCGCCACGGAAACTGTGTTTCCTGAAGCGGCTTCAACACCATCCAGATCGGACGGCTAAGCGGAAGCGACATAAAGATCGCAAAGAGGGTTAGTACAACGACAGGCGTTTTGTAGTGGTGGCCCTCCGTGGCCACCCCTGCGTGGAAGGGGACGCTGGGGCGGCCACGGAGGGCCGCCCCTACAGTTGTTTGCAACCGGCCCAAAGCAAGTGGCAACGCAGGCGCGAAGAGCAGGAGCGTCATTAGCGCGATGATGTTCATCCACCAGACGTTGAGATTTTCAGGTGAGAACGTTGAGAGGAGAAAGTTGACGCGGTAATCAACGGACGCATCACGCTGCAAATCGTTAACTCCGATCCAGCGCACTTCCGAAACCATCGTGACCCAGTAGATGGCACTCACACTCAAGCCAAGCACGCCCGCGAGCGCAAGCTTCGCAAGTTTACGAGTCTCTCGAACTTTAACGAGCGAATACACCGCCAGCGCCATCGATCCGATCACTGCGAGCGGCAAGTGTGTGAACACCAACAACGCGTACGTTGCAGCAAGACCTGCCACATCCCTGCGCCGTCCGTGCTCGCAAACTCTGTCGACAAACCCGAACACAAACGGCAACACAGCGCTACCGGCCCACTCCGCCAGCAACGTTGCCTGGTAAAGTTGATTAAGGTGGTAAGGCGCGAGTGCGTAAAAGATTGCCGCCCAGCTTGCACTCGACGGCGACAGGATCGACCTGGCCCAGAAATACATTCCAAGCCCGCCGACGATCGATACGATAACGAAAACAACGAGCGTCGCGCCGTACCAGCTTCCGCTCACAAAACGAGCCGCGGCGAGCAGGTAATAAAGTGCCGGCGGATAAAACCGGAAGCTCGGATCGCCGTAGCCACCGCTCGACTCAGCCAGCCAGCCGGGATACAGATCACCGGCGACGATTGCGTCGTAAAAGGGAAGTGCAAAACGAAAGTGATTGGTGAGATCGAGATTGGAAGGAATGCCCCGGAGGATTGCGGGGACGATAACAACGAATGAGGCGACAACAACGAAAGCAATTGCCGGGTTGGACAGAATTTCTCCCGCAAAGGCGTAAAGGCGCAATGAAAACGTTGGATAAGCTTTGCGCCTTTGCGTCTTTGCGGGAAAAAACATTGCTTATAGTGTTGGAAACTGCCAATTGCCAACCGGTGAGATCCGATTGGCAACCGGTTTGTTGAGGGGGAAAGAGAGAGTTGGGAGTTAATTACTTTCGAATCAGACAAATGCTAGTTGCCGAGCACTGGCATGGCACTAATATCAGCTCTTGTGTTTGGTATCGCAGCAAGGTCAGTGTCACCGTGCATGACGCCGATTTCAGTGGTACCAAAAGTCCGTGTGCCCGTTTGCGATACGCCACTCGTCGTTACCGGAAATGCGTAAACACCAAACACTGCGGTGGCGTTTAAGCCGGCTTGTTCGACAATCGCGAAGTTGTATCCGCTCTTGGTGCCGCTGCTCAATACCACGTCAGTTAAGGTCTGACCTTGTAAGGTCGCGAGTGCTCCGGCGAAAGCGCCGGCTCCGGCCGTCGCCTGATACACAACCTGAGCGCTATGGATCGTCCGGAGTGATGACTGTGCCGACCCTTCGTTAGCGGCGCGACGTGAAGCCATGAGGTTGGGAATCGCGATGGCGGCGATAATACCGATGATCGCAACTACGATGAGAAGTTCGATCAGTGAAAAACCATCTTGTCGTTTATTCTTCATAGACTCTGCTCCTTCAAGAAACCGGTTCCTTTGTTTCTCCGCCCTCGATCGTTTTTCATGTCACGCGGAGCACGATTTCTTATGCATCTACACAACAAAATGCGTGCCAAGAAAGTGCTCCAAAGAACTGCGAAAACTCTAGGCAAATTGGGCCATATTGATGTTGCGGGTGTTGTGAAGTTGGACCAGTGACAGATTCTGTCAGCCTCAAAGACAAACTTTTGTGAGTCGTTCTCTGCGAGGTTTCGCAGAGAAAAAAAGAGAGGATGGAGGTTCTCTCCATCCTCTCGATTGAGTGAATGCCTGAGCAACTTGAATTAGTTGCCAAGCGGTAACATCGGGTTTCCAACAATCAAAGCACGCGTGTTGGGAATCGCGGCCAAGGTGTTGTCGCCATACATCACACCAACTTCAGTGATGCCGAAACGACGGGTACCAGTCTGAGAAACACCAGCAGTGGTTGTCGGGAAACCGTAGGCGCCGAACTCTGCGGTCGCACCGGTTCCAGCCTGTTCAACGATCGCAAAGCTATAACCACTCTTCGTACCGGTCGAAAGAACACCATCGATGAGGTTCACACCGTTGAGGGCGCCCAGGTTAGCAGCATACGCGCCGTTGCCGGACGTTGCCTGGTAGGTGGCCTGCGAACTGTGAATCGTGCGCAGGGAAGACTGAGCCGACCCTTCGTTAGCAGCACGGCGTGAGGCGAGGAGGTTGGGGATAGCGATGGCGGCGATGATGCCGATGATCGCGACGACGATGAGGAGTTCGATCAACGAAAATCCTTCTTGGCGTTTGGTAGTCATGCTAATTTCTTGCTCCTTCATGATTTGAGTATTTGAGTATTTGAGGTTCCCACTAAATTAGTTGCCGAGCGGTAACATCGGATTACCAATTATCAACGCACGGGTATTGGGAATCGCGGCCAGCGTGTTGTCGCCATACATCACACCAACTTCGGTGATGCCGAAACGACGGGTGCCGGTTTGAGAAACACCAGCGGTGGTCGACGGGAAGCCGTAGGCGCCGAATACTGCAGTAGCACCAGTGCCGGCCTGTTCAACGATGGCGAATGTGTAACCGCTCTTGGTACCGGTGGAAAGAACGCCGTCGATCAAGTTCACACCGTTGAGGGCGCCGAGGTTAGCAGCATACGCGCCGTTGCCGGACGTAGCCTGGTAGGTGGCCTGCGAGCTATGAATAGTGCGCAGGGAGGACTGAGCCGAACCTTCGTTAGCGGCGCGGCGGGAAGCGAGTAGATTGGGGATAGCGATGGCGGCGATGATGCCGATGATCGCGACAACGATCAAAAGTTCGATCAACGAAAAGCCGTCTTGGCGTTTGCTAGTCATCTGAATTCCAGCTCCTTCAAAAGATATAGGGGTTCAAATTTGCTCGCGCCATCGGCCTTCGTTTTCTTGTTGAGCCGCGCAAAGCGCGAAGTGTCGGGGTGCTCTAAAACAACCGTTGTGCCAAGCGGAATTTCGGTGAAAAAGAGGAAATTTCGATCTTTTTTGATCGAAATTTTTTGGTGGGCAGGGTTACGTAGAATGAACCTGACAATTTTCGGCAGCGAGGAGATGCCGCTTTCCGGCACAATATTTTAGCCGCGGATTAACGCGGCTAAATATTCTCTCCGGCCCCGGCAGCGAACTCGCCCGCGTCTTCGGCGCGGCGACGCGGGCCCTGGTCCGTGGCGCGGCGGCGTGGAGTCGAATCTGGACCACGTCGCTCGTCACGCATCTGCGCAGTTAGACCACGAGCGCCATGTTTGTCGAGCAGGTGCCGCAGCGAGCGCACCGAGAGACGCAACAGCTCGGCGGCGTTTGTTTGATTGCCCGCAGTGCGGCGCAACGCCTCGAGCACGTAAGTCTTTTCAAGCTGGTCCAGGTGCGCGGTGAGGTTGATTCCTTCCTCCGGAAACTCCATCGCTTCCGCAACGCGATACGGATTGTAGTTTGTAATCTTCTCCGGCAGGCGTTCCGGCTCGATCGAGTTGGTGCGCTCGAGCGCGACCGCTCTCTCGATCGTGTGTTCCAACTCACGCACATTTCCCGGCCACGAGTAGCGCTCAAGGAGACGCATCGCATTCTCGCTGATCGTGAGCGTTCGTCCAGTTGACTCACAGAACTTCTGCACGAAATGGTTCGCAAGCTCGGAAATGTCTTCCGCGCGCTCGCGTAATGCCGGCAGCTCGATCGGAATCACAGAAATGCGGTAGTAGAGATCTTCGCGAAACGTGTTTGCCGAAACCATGCTCGCGAGGTCGCGATTCGTGGCGGCGATCACGCGCGTATCGACGATCATTTCTTCCGTAGCACCGACTGGCCTGACTTTGCGCTCCTGTAACACGCGCAGCAGTTTGACCTGCATCGCCGGCGACATCTCGCCGATCTCGTCGAGAAAGATCGTGCCGCTGTTTGCGGCTTCAAAGAGTCCCTTGCGATTCGCGTTTGCGCCGGTGAACGAGCCTTTCACGTAACCAAACAACTCTGATTCGAGCAGTGTTTCAGTAAACGCGCCGCAGTTTACCGACACGAAAGGTTTCTCGGCGCGTGGACTCAGATCGTGTATCGCGCGCGCCACCAGTTCTTTTCCGGTGCCTGACTCGCCGGTCACGAGCACCGTTGACTGCACCTGCGCGACCGTCTCGATCATCTGGTAAAGCGCGAGCATCCGTTCACTGCGTCCGATGATGTTGCCGAGCCGTCCGCGTGTGCGTTGACCCTGAATGAGCGCTTTGTTCTCTTCGAGCAGCGCTTCTTTTTCTTTGATGAGCGAGATCTTTGTGAGCGCGCGCGCGACCGTTTCTTTGAGCAGGTCGTTGTCGAAGGGTTTTTGAACGAAGTCGTAAGCGCCGAGTAGAAATGCTTCACGCGCGGTGTCGACGTTCGCAAACGCCGTCATCATGATCACTTCCACGTCCGGATGCAGCGCACGCGCTTCGCGCAAGAGATCGACGCCACTCATGTCGGGCATTCTGATGTCGGATATGATCAGATCGGGCGCTTGCTCGCGTAGATGTTCGACTGCGACGCGTCCATTTTCCGCGACGCGCACAACGTGTCCTTCACGTTGGAATAAATGCGTCAAAAACTGCCGCATTCCGAGTTCGTCGTCAACGATCAAAAGATTGGCCATAATTAATTCGACTGATCAGGAGCGCCGTTACTATTTGCGTCTACTGGTAACTCGACGGTAATCGTGGTTCCCTGTCCCACGAGACTGCGGACATTGATTGTACCACCATGATCGCGAATGATTTGATAAACAATTGAAAGCCCGAGACCCGTGCCGCCCGTGGTCGAGGAGAACGGCTCGAACAAATGTTCGACTTGTTCGGGCGACATGCCGCGCCCGCTGTCTGCAAAAGTGATGCGGAGTCGCTGGTTGGAGTTCTCTTCGAGCGTCGCGCGCAACGTCCCGCCCTGCGGCATTGCCTGTAGCGCATTACGCGCGAGATTCCAAAACACCTGTTTCAACTGGCCTTCATCAGCTTCGGCGTAGAGCGCCTCGTCGGGCAATTCCTCGACGATGCTCTGGTTTGCGCCAATCTCCGGACTGTGTCGCATCAGTGCGAACGTTTGGTGCAGCAGGTCGCCGACGTCCACGCGCGCCTGTATGAGCGAGCGTGGCCGCGCGTAACTGAGAAAATCTGTGATGATGCGGTTCAAGCGATCAGACTCGCGCAGGATGATCTCCATCAGTTCTGTTTGCGCCGGATCGCTGTTCATCTCCGAACGAAGCATCTGAATCGAGCCACGCATGGCAGCGAGCGGATTGCGAATCTCGTGTGCAATCGAAGCGGCCATGCGACCGATCGCGGCGAGACGATCCTGGCGGCGCGACGTCTCTTCAAGACTGCGGACCTGCGTCAGATCCTGAAACGTGATCACCATGCCGGTCGTTTCCCCGGCTTCCGTCGATAACGGCGAGATGCTGTAGCCGAGGCGCAGCCGCATGCCTTCGGACGTCAGGCAGCTTGTTTCGAAGCGCGGGCTGTTATCGCCTTTTTGCAAAGCGTCCAACGTCTGCGTGATGTGCTCCTTCAGATTGCTGAAAAGAACCGACGCGTCTTTCCCGCGAATCGCCTCGTCCGAATAATGCGTGATCTCCTGTGCGGCTGTATTGAACGTGAAGATGCGTCCTTCCAGATCAGTCGTGACGACGCCGGAGCGAATCGACTCGACGATGCGCTCGTGCAACGCGCGCAGATTCGCTAGCGACTGTGTCGCCGCGGCGAGACGCACGTCGGAACGCGACTGTCGTTCGGCGAGTCGTGCTGACAGCAGGCCGACGACGAGGAACGCGACGTCAAACAGTCCGACCCATTGAATCGTCTGCGACACCGAGCCGCCGACGAGTCGCGACGGATCGTTCTCGCCCGCGAGTCCGGTGATTTGCAGCGCGCAGGCCGTGAACGCGACCGCGCATCCGACCGACGTGACGACCGCCTCGCGAGGTCCTAAAAAGAGACTCGAAACCGCGATGATGACGATGTAAAGCGCAACGTAAGGCGACTGGATAACGTTGGAATTCCAAACCAGCCACGTGACGAGCAGAACGTCGACAGCGAGCTGGAATCGCGCCTGAAAGAGAATGTTTTTAGAAAGTCGAAAGATCAGTGCGTAAAGAATCGTGAGGCACGCGACGATCGTCAGCAGTCCGAGGCTTTTATTGATCAACTGTGAGGCTTGTCCGGCGCTGGTCCAAAGCGTTCCGACGACACTGAGGAGAAGTGCGGTGACGAGTCGCCCGGCGATCATCCAGCCGAGTTTCGATCCCGCGGTCCGACCCCACTCGCCAGTCTGTTCCAGCGTGGCCATCGGGTGGACAGCCTAACAGGATTTTTAGACAGGATGAACAAGATTTTTCAGGATTCACTAAGACACATCCCGTAAATCCTGAAAAATCCTGCTCATCCTGTCTAAATCTTCGTCAGTAAAGAGTGTCTCCGAACAGCAGGGCGGCTGTTCGGAGACGGGATCGGTAGGAACTAAGCGTTTTCAAAGGCGGGTGGAATCAGTGTCAGTTTGTTCAACTCGTCTGTTAGCCGATTCTTCCGGTCGGCAATGTCTTCGGTTCTTTTCCGGTGCCTGGCAAACTCTCGTGGTGATCCACATCCTCGTGAAAGGTTTGGTGGTGTTGGCGGCGGACGTGGTGATTTGCGTGAGGCTCATCCGCCAGGTGGTGATCACCCGGGTTGTGTCTGCGTGAGTCCGGAAAATTACTTTCAGGCATATAGGTCTGTGTCTCCTTTTTTGCATCAACAGCCGTTTCCAATGCGTAAGTTGGGTGGCGTGCGCGTCGGGAAAACGATGATCGTGATCGGTTTGCTTTAACGGCCGGGGGCGTTGGCGCCCCCAACCGCTATCAACTGTCCCATTCAAGTGACAACCTTGCGGTTGAGTGTGCGAAGTTACGCTTAGTTAAGCTGCCTTCGGAATCGCGCCCTGTTGCGCGGGCTCTATCGATTCCGGCGAAGGAATGCACGACGGAACTCGATATGGGAACTTGAAGTGAATTGTTGAGCCAATTCCGGCGGCCGCTATCGTTGTTATTCCCAGCATCCCGAGAAACATCAGACCGAAGACTGATGCAGATGCACTCAGCAAAAGCAACACAACCATGGCCAGACCGATGCGGGAATCAATCTCCCGGGCTGGCGGCATGTTGCGGTAGCTGTGGAACAACTCGGATTCGGGTCGCCGAATTGGGACCACGTTCCTCATTTTTCACCTCCTATGATGACAGAGTCATCGGCCCGGAGATTTAGCAGACTTTTTTAGAAAAGATCTGAACGATCCACCCACTGCCGTGGGTGGGATTCAAGAACTTTAGAAAAATATTTTGTACAGATCGGTGCTCCCGGCAGTCATTTCCTTAGAAAGGAAATTTCGTCGGGGAAAAATTTTTTCAATTCAACGACGAAGACACTCTAATAGTGTAGAGGGATTTGTGGCCTCAT
Source organism: Pyrinomonadaceae bacterium (assembly GCA_035760085.1). GTDB lineage: Bacteria > Acidobacteriota > Blastocatellia > Pyrinomonadales > Pyrinomonadaceae > PSRF01. Next base: position 26,092 of record DASTTS010000211.1, on the reverse strand, counting down.
GGCCCAACATGCAAGCTCTGCAACGCAGTTGAAGTGTGTTTCCCTCTCGCGCGAACAGGAAGGAGATAGTCATGACTGCTGAGAATTGTGCTCTTTCAGTAAATCACGCGTTCTGGGAAAACGCTTTTGTACAAACTTTCGATGAACTCTGTTCCCGGGCTTCTCGAAAACTCACCCACGGCGATGCGGCTGCCGCTCAAGATATCGTCAGCGACACGTTCACGAGGATGATGGGCTCCGGCGTAAAACCCGAAACGATTCAGAATCCCATCAGCTACTTGTGGGTTTCGATCAAGCGTGCCTGGTTTCACCAGCAGCGTAAGCAGGATGTAAAAAATACAGTCTTGCTTGAAGATCTCGACGCGAAGGCGTTGGATAGCTCAGCCTTCAAGATCGAACCGAAGATCCTGCAAGTCCTCGAACGACAGGACTCGCTCGAGAAGATGGTCGCCCGCTTTGGACCAATGACACTCGAGGAAAGAGAAATGGTCGAGCTGTTCCTCGATAATTACTCACTTGCTGAAGTGGCCCAGGAGATGGGCGAAGACGTCGACAGCACGTACCTGCGCTGGCGCCGGTTGATTTACCGTCAGCGATATCGTCTCGCGAAGAACCGCAAGGCCTAACTTAAGCGAGCGTAACAGCGCCGAGAATAGTTCCCCGCTTTACACCATTGAACACGACTACTCAAATCACGATTACCCGATTTACCGAGCGTAGGGCCACCTCACCGGCCCTGCTCATTTCTTCTTCTTCCCAACCGCACGCCACGTTCACACACCATCCACACTAAAACCTCGAGAGGCTCTGAAACCGTGTAGACGGATTTTGAGAGCCTTTCGAGGTGCTTTTGCGTCTGCGCGAAAACAGTTAGAATCGCGCGCAGGCAGCCTAGGAGACTCCAAGAATATGCAGGATTTCGATGACTTTATTATCAACCTGGTCCGTGCGGCAGAACCGGATCTGGATGAACGCCTGAAGAAACAGGACGAAGCTCTGCGCGCTCTCGAGTGCACCAACCCTACGTTGGGGAAATGGATTACTACCTATGATGTTGAATATTTAATGGCAGCGTTTAATTTGAATGATGAAGATTTTGCAGAAAACTTTCCGGAAATGAGCCACCTTAATCATCACGATCGAAGTCAAATCATTGAAGCATTTGAAGATCACTTTCTGCACTGTTCACACTGCCACCTCAAGCGCGGTTACGATCTGGAAATGAACGCACGCATCGAGAGTGTTTACCGCAAACACGGAAACGCCATCTCCGCGCACCTGAGTGCTACAAAGGACCAGGCTGAGCCGGGTGGAAGTCTAGCGGTTAATGATCTCGACTCGTTGGCGCAGGAAGTTTCAAAGCCTAAAACATTGCGCGCCGCCGCCGCGAACGACATCGGTAGATGGTCGATGGCCAGCCTCTGGTCCAAACACTGGCACAAGTAAGATAAAAAGAAAGATATTTCACTCTCGTGGGAGTCGCGCAACGTGTCGTGGCTCCCACGATTTGTTTTTGCTCTTCACTGCTTCCATGAATTTGAACAGAAATCCAAAAATCGCATTGCTGTCATGCCTCGTCAGGTATTCACTTGTGGAAAACTTTAAACTCTTATTTGTGGCTCAGGACTTGCTTCGTTGATGCCAAAGGTTATTGAGCACGATCAGCGTTTGCTGATGCAGTTGTTGCGTGGTCCATACGACAGGCATCAACAACGTTTGAACTTGCAAGCAGGGTGACAGGGAGTACTACCGACATTGCAGTAACCTTCACACGTGGGTTCAGTTACTGCAAAACACACCGGAAACTGAGAGCCAGGGGTCATTGGTGTTTGATCGACACTTGATCGATTGAGTTGCACTTACAACTCTCCCCCAACCTTTAAGGGAGTTGCAGATGAAGCGCAATGACGATACGAATCAAAGTTATCGGGCGTTTTGGGAGAAATTTTGCACGGAGAAGTACCCGACAATTCTTGAGATGGCCCGCTACCTAACTGGTGGCGACGAAGATCGCGCGCTCGATATCGCGCAAACGGTGGTCTTCCGGCTACTGAAGTACGCGCCCCGGCCTGCCGGAGTCGCAAATATAGAAGGGTACGTTTTCAGGGCGGCCCAAAATGCCTTTAAAGATTCTCTTCGAGCGGTTAACGATCTTAATCAACCTGCTCCCGAAGAGAAGAACGAGCCGTCGCAGCCGTTCACCCTGGAGCCACGACTCCTCGCCGCGCTGCGCAGCGACAAGAATCTCGAGGCGCTGGCGATGACGAAAGATCCGCAACTGCGCGCGACTCAAGAGCTGCGCGCACAAGGATTCACGTTTCCGCAGATTGCCGGACAGCTTGGAGAACCTGTTCGCCGCACCCGATACCGTTGGTACGCGTATCAGGCCATGCTCAAGCGCAAGAAGTAGTGCCCCAATTTGAAATTCTCTCTGCGTAATCTCTGCGTCCTCTGCGCCTCTGCGGTAAAAAGAACCGCAAAAACAGGTAAACCGCAGAGACGCAGAGAACGCAGAGATTACGCAGAGTTGAATTAGGGCGCCACCGCGCAAGGGCCTTCGTTGAACCAGTTGTAAGCATCTGCTATTACTCATACCTCAACGCACTCAGTGGATCGATCCGCATCGCGCGGCGTGCCGGCAGGTAACACGCCAGCAGCGACACGATCACGAGTAACAACGAAATACTCGAAAACGTTGTCACATCAACTGCCGCTACACCAAACAGCAATCCTGACAACAGTCTCGTCAACGCGAACGCCGCTGCAAGTCCAAGCACCAGACCGACTACCGTCAACGCTAATCCCTGTTTCAACACGAGTAGCAATACCTGTCGCGGCTGCGCGCCGACGGCGAGTCGCAGTCCGAGCTCGCGTGTGCGCAACGCCACTGAATAATTCATCACGCCGAAGATGCCGACCGCTGAGAGCAGTGTCGCGAGCCCGGCAAAGAGTCCTAACAGCAACGTGTTGAAGCGTGAACGCGCGACCCATTCAGACATCACCTGATTCATCGTGCGCACGTCTGACACAGGTTGGTTCGGATCCAGCGCACGGATCTCGCGTTGAATCGCCGGAGCAATCGCCGTTGGGTCACCATCCGTGCGCACGACGAGCGTCATGAATGAATAAGTAAGATCAGGATGCGTGAAGTAAACAGCCGGTGGCGCTTCATCGACCAGACTGTCGTACCTGACGTTGCCAACGATGCCGATGATCTCCGTGGGCGTGGGTTCATCAAACATAACTACGTCGAGCCGTTGTCCGATCGGATCCTGGTTCGGGAAATATTGGCGCGCCAGTGCCTCGTTGATCAGGATGACGCGCTTAGGTTCTCTCTGTTCTGCCTCGGAGAAGTTGCGACCGCGCAGCAAAGGAATTCCCATCGTGCTGAAGTAACCGGCGTTGGCGACGCGCACGTCTGTTGATGGTCCTTGTCCCGGCGGTGGTTCTGGTTGGCCCAGAATCTTGAAGCCGGTATTTGAACCGAGACCACCGTACAATGGCAGGAAGTTAACGATGCCCGCGGAGCGCACAGTCGGTAACTGCCGCACGCGCTCGAGTGTCTGGTTGAAGAAATTGACGACTTGCGGATCTTCGCGATAACGGTCCGGAAGCCGGATCACCATTGTCAACACATTGTCTGTGTTGAAGCCGCGATCGACCTGTTGTAGCCGCACAAAACTCCTGATTAGCAAACCAGCACTCGCAAGCAGCACGACGGCAAGCGCGATCTCAGACACGACAAGGGCATTGCGCAGGCGACGGCTCCCGCTCGCCTGTCCCGATTCTGATTTGCCGCCGTCTTTGAGTGAGTCGTTGAGATTGAGACGCGAGATGTGTAGCGCCGGAGCGAGTCCGAAAATGATGCCGGTCAACACAGAGATGCCGAGTGTCCACCCAAGCACCGTCACGTTTAAGCCGACTGTCTGCAAACTCACGAGATCACGCGGACTGATCGCCACGAGTGCTTTGATTCCGAGCCACGCGAAACCGAGGCCGAGGACGCTGCCAAGTAATGCCAGCAACAAACTCTCGGTCAGCAACTGTCTTACGATACGCGTGCGACGCGCACCGAGAGCGGCCCGCACCGCAATCTCTTTTTCACGTGAAGTCGCGAGTGATAGCAGGAGGTTTGCAACGTTCGCACAGGCGATGAGCAACACGAATCCAACAGCCCCGAGCATCAGCCACAGTGGGCGGCGCACGTTCCCGAAAAATTGTTCGCGCAGCGGTAATGCTTCCGCAGAGAAGTTTTTATTGAACTGCGGTTCTGCGTCTGAAAGTCGAGCGTGGATCGTGCGCAGCTCGGCCGCGGCCTGGTCCACGCTCACGCCATCCTTCAAGCGTGCGACCGTACCGAGAAATCTGCCACGCTCATTTGCGCCTGGTCCAACCGGCATTGGAAGAATAGTCCAAAGCTCCGCCGGACGTCCGGTGCCAGAACGCTGTTTGATGTGAAACTGAAAACTCGGCGGCATCACGCCGATGACGGTGTACTTTTCGTCGTTGAGCGTGATCGGCTGACCTACGATCGCCGCCTGGCCGCCGAAACGGCGTTGCCACAGTCCATAGCTGAGCACCGCGACCGGCGATTGGGCTTTCTCATCTTCGGGCAGAAAAGTTCGACCTAAAATCGGTTCGACACCAAGAATCTTGAAGAAATCAGGACTTGCAAGCTGGATCGACAACTCCTCCGGTTCGCCAGTGCCCGTCAGGTTCTGACGTTGATCGGAGAACGCCGCCATGTAATTGAAGCTGGTGGTTTGTTCACGCCAGGCGCGAAAGTTTGCACGTGAAGTGGAGTTCTGGTGTCTGCCCCTGGGCGAGACCTCCCAAACAGTTACGATCCGTTCGGCATCGCGATAGGGAAGTGGACGCAACAGCAATTCATTCACGACTGAGAAGATCGCCGTATTGGCGCCGATGCCGAGTGCAAGCGTGATCACGGCGATGGAAGTGAACGCTTTGTGTTTGGCGAGCATGCGCACGCCGTAGCGAATGTCCTGTACGAGCGTCTCGAAGATGCCGCCGCCTTTTACGTCGTAAGCCGCATCGACGGCCCGGTTGAGATTTCCAAAACTGCGCATTGCTTTTTCGCGTGCCTCTCCTGGTGACATTCCCGCCTTGATATTTGCGTCAACCTCCATTTCGAGGTGCAGTCGCATTTCACGATCGATATCGTTGATGACCGTTTCGCGTTGTCGCAAAGCACGAATGCGATCGCGAAGGATGTTGAACCACTTCATTTCTAAAAATCTCTTTCCTGGAATTCTTTTGCGCCTTATGTGGCTTGTCTCACCTTCGCGATCGCGAGGCAGAGTCGATCCCAACTCGCTTCCTGTGTCTCGAGTTGCTTCCGTCCCGCGCGTGTGAGCTTGTAAAACTTCGCTTCACGACCGGTCTCGTGCACGTCCCAACGGGCCGAGACCCAGCCTTTTTGCTCGATGCGGTAGAGCGCGGGATACAAAGATCCCTGTTCCACATTCAACATTTCGTCGGAAAGCTGGCGAATGCGCTGGATAATTCCATACCCGTGCAACTCTCCGAGCGAGAGCGACTTGAGGATGAGCATATCGAGCGTTCCCTGTAACAGATCAGCCTTATTCTTGGGCACGTTTCTCTTCCTTTGTTATCGATACCTAGAAACGGTAGGCATCATACGAGTCGATACCTAGATTGTCAAAGCATGCATCCTGTAAATCATGAAACTTGTCTCCAACACCTTTTACCGAACTGCGCGCCTGATCTATTCTGTATTTATGCGACCTCTCAACGAACTCATAAACACGGAAGATCCTGCATGGCCGATGGTGCAGGAGTTGATCGTCGGCGCCACAACTCCGGTCGAGGTCTTACCGGCACATCCTGTCGATCGCGAGGTGGCCCTGCTGGCGATTCAAGTTACAACGCGATCGACGATGGGCGCCGTTGTGTATGAGACTGGCGGCCTCCTGATCGATCACGGTTGGCTGCGCATTCTTGGCTCCGGACATCCTCGTCTTCCTCGTTCACTTCCGTCGTGGAACAAAGGACGAACCATGTTCGTCGATGAAAACCCTCCGGGCTATCTGTTGGTTGCGGACGATGTAGTCGGTGGTTTTTTCGCCGTCAACGGAGGTGCTCTGGGCGCTGAGATGGGCGCGGTCTTTTACTTTGCTCCTGACAGTTGCCAGTGGGAATGTCTCGACTTCGGCTACAGTGAATTCATCGGCTGGTCCTTGCAAGGAGACCTCGCGAAGTTCTACGAAAGTCTGCGCTGGCCCGGGTGGGAAAATGAGATAGCCTCTCTGGGCGGCGATCAAGCGATCTTTATTTTTCCATTCCCCGCGACCAAAGGACCACCGCTCGGGGAGCGGCATCACGGAGTTGTTCCCATCGCTGAGCTGTTCGGGTTGTACATCAGCGGTGAGGCCGCACCTGAGAATCCCTCATCCAATTCCTGATCACACACAGGCAATCACATCGACATGAATCCGTGAAGTTGTGCGTCCAGATTCTGTGTTGTAGAAGAACAAATTTATCGAGCGAGGGACTTATGACAGCACCAACACAGACGCGCGAAAACGATCTCGAAAAACTACGAGAGTTGGTTAAGGAAATCGACTTCTGCATGTTGACGACGGTTGATGAAGGTGGCGATTTGCACAGCCGGCCGATGTCGTCAAACGGCGACATCGATGCGGATGGTGATATCTGGTTTTTCACTAGTGCGTCGTCACACAAAGTGAGCGAGATCAACAAGGCGCCAAAGGTAAATGTTAGCTTTGCAGATCCGGACAAGCAGCGTTACATCTCTGTAAGTGGGACTGCACAGCTCGTGCGCGATCGCGCAAAGATCGACGAGCTGTGGCGGCCCGAGTTCAAGATCTGGTTTCCGGAAGGCAAAGACGATCCGGAGATCGCGCTACTGCGCGTCAATCTCGAAAAAGCTGAGTACTGGGACAGCCCATCGAGCACCATCGGATACGCGTTGAGTTTTGTTTCATCGCTAGTGACGGGGAAAGAGCCGAACCTTGGCGAGAACAGGAAAGTAAATTTATGATCGGCAACGCATGAACATCGACGCCTATCTGGAGCGGATCAATTACAACGGCTCGCGTGACGTGAATGCGGAGACACTGCGCGCTCTTCAGGTTGCACACTTGCTGAGTGTGCCTTTCGAGAACCTGAGTATTCATGCCGGCGAGCCGATCATTCTCAACGACGACGCGCTATACACGAAAATCGTCGAGCAGCGACGTGGCGGTTTTTGTTACGAGTGCAACGGCGTGTTCGCGAGCTTACTACGCGCGCTGGGTTTCGACGTCGCGATGTTGGCGGCAGGCGTAGCGAGGGCTGACGGAAGCTTTGGACCAATCTTCGATCACATGGCACTGATGGTGACACTGAATGAGCGTTGGCTCGTGGACGTCGGTTTTGGTGATTCGTTTTTGGAGCCGCTGTTACTCGACGCGCGCTCCGAGCAAGTGCAGGGCACGCGCACTTTTCGCCTGGTTGACGCGGATGATCACGTTGTTCTCGAGCGTCGCAATGACGGTGAAGACTGGCAGGCGCAATATCGTTTCACCCTCCAGCCTTACACGTTTCCTGATTACGAAGAGATGTGTCGCTACCACCAGACCTCTCCGGATTCACATTTCACTCAAGGTCTCATCTGCTCGCGCGCGACTGCCGATGGTCGCATCACGCTCAGCGATATGCGCTTCATCACGACCTCAGGTCCACAACGTCTCCGCGATGAGCAGACTCTAACCACACGCGAAGAATACGAAAGTCTTTTGCGCGACGAGTTTGGAATCGTGATGAGAAACTGATATCCCTCACAATTCTAATTTACGCGGTCTTGCTGGTTGCATTAGTTATTTCGCCGCGCGACGCTGGCGGCGACGGCGCAGAGTTCCGCAAGCTCGACAGGCTTCGGGACGTGCATGTCGTAGCCGGCGCGCAGCGCCTGCAAACGATCTTCGATACGTGTGTAAGCAGTTAATGCGATCGCCGCGACTTTGGCGCCCCGCTCCGATGGCAGTGCACGAACCTGTTTGATGAAGTCGTACCCATCTGTTCCCGGCATACCGATGTCGCTGATCAAAATGTCCGGCACCGATGACATCAGCGCCTCGAGTGCTTCAGCAGCCGATGCCACAACCTTAACTGTTGCGCCGCAGTATTCGAGTCCCTGCCTCAGTAGCTCCCGCGTATCTGCTTCATCGTCGACAGCGAGAATTTTTATACCATCCAGACGATCGGTAGTATCGTCGGATGGCATCAACTCGCGTGCGCCTGGATGTACACGCCCGCCGGATGAGTCGACCTGATAAACAGGCGAGATCGGCAGCATCACAGTGAACGTGGCGCCCTTGCCTTCGCCGTCACTGTTCGCGCGCACCGTCCCGCCATGCATCTCGACGAGATGTCGCACGATCGCCAAACCCAATCCCATGCCACCGTGCTGGCGGCTGGTCTTCTGGTCGGCCTGGCGAAAACGATCAAAAACGTGCGGCAGAAAGTCTTGTGAAATACCCTGACCCGTGTCGCTCACGACGATCTCGAGATGTGAATTCACTCGCTCCGATCGAATCTGCACACGACCACCACGCGGCGTGAACTTGATCGCGTTCGAAAGTAAATTCCAAACCACCTGTTGCAGTCGCACCGGATCGCCGGGAATCGAAACTGGTCCTGTGTCGACAACTTTTTGGACGCGCACACCTTTCGCTTCAGCCGCCGGCCGCACGGCGTCGACCGCAGCGTCGATGAATGAATTTGGATCCGCGGGACGGACGTCCATGCGCAACTTGCCGGTAATGATCCGCGACACGTCGAGTAGATCGTCCACGAGTTGAGCCTGCGCACGTGCATTGCGTTCGATCGTGTCGAGCGCCCTGGTGGAGTTCTCGGGCGAGAGTTGGCCCAATCGCAGCATCCTGGTCCAACCGAGGATCGCATTCAACGGCGTTCTGAGCTCGTGTGAAATTGTGGCGAGAAATTCTTCCTTTAAGCGGCTCGACTCTTCCGCCTGGCGATACAAGCGCTCATTTTCAGCGGCGGCATGTTCGGCCTGGGCGCGTGCTTTCTTTGCTGCTTCGTAGAGGCGCGCGTTGTCCATCGCGACCGCCGCCTGTGAAGCAAGACCGGAAACGATGATCTCGTCACGCTCGGTAAACATGCCGGGCTCGGGATGACCGAAAAAAAGACCGCCGAGCACCGCGCCGGAGCGCGAGACCACGGGAACTGCAAGATAGCTCGTAACGGGCAGGTGGCCGTCCGGCATGCCGTAATACGGCGAGCTTTTGCCGTAACGCGGATCTTTTTTTACCTCGTCGATACGCACGACTCCCTCACCACGAAAAGTTGGACCAAAGAGATCGGTCGCACGTGGCATCGGGAAATGCGCGAACGCTTCGCGCGGTACGCCCGCAAGTGTGTAGAGCATGTACGACGCGCCTTCCTCGTTCAGCACGTTGTAGAAGAACGATCCAAAATGCGCGCCGGTCAGCTCTGTGGCTGCGTTGGTTACAGCTTGTACGGTGTTGTGCAAATTAAGCTCAGCGGAAATCGTCTTCCCGATCTCGTTGAGCGTGCGCAGTGCTTCAGCCTGCTCGCGCAACATGTCTTCGTTGGCTTTGCGAATTGAAATGTCCTGCACGACACCCAACATCCCGACGACTGATCCATCTTTAGCGTAGAGCCCGCGGCCCATTGCCGAAACCCATGCCTCAGAGTTGTCGAAACGCTTAATGCGATATTCGATGTCGTAATCAGTGTGTGCGGCGAGCGCCTTCTCGACCGCGAGATTTGTAGCTTCGTCATCTTCTTCGTTCAGCAGGCGACGCAACCCGGCACGGGTCGGCGTTGGCGTAGGAGGGACGCCGAGAATGTCTGCGGCCGTTTCGGATAACGTGACAACGTCAGTCTTCGCGTCCCACGACCAATCGCCCAGCCGCGCCGCAGTAAAGGCAAGTTTTAAACGTTCGGAAGCTTCGTCGAGCTCACGGCGAGCTTGTCGTTGTTCGGTGACGTCGCGCGCGATCTTGGAGGCGCCGATGATTTCGCCGTTAGCACCTATGATCGGTGAGACGGTCAACGAGATATCGACCAGTTTCCCGTCTTTTCGCACGCGCACGGTTTCGTAGTGCTCGATTCGTTCGCCGGCGCGGAGTCGTGCCAGGATCTTCGGCTCTTCGTCTTCATGATCTTTAGGGATAAGAATCGTGATCGGCTTGCCGATGACTTCGTCAGCGGTGTACCCGAAAACGCGCTCGGCTCCGGCGTTCCAGCTGGTGATGATGCCTTCAAGCGTCTTGCTGATGATGGCATCGTCGGCGGACTCGATCAGAGCGGAAAGCCAGTACGGCGCCAGTTCAGGCGTTTTAAGATTCGTTATCTGAATTTTACTGACCTTGCCGTCAGAGGATCCGGCGGCAAGACGTTTTTTCTGCATACTACAAAACTCTCGTGCAGTCTTTTTAAAGGAGAGTACTAAAGGGGGTTCGTAGGGGTTGGGAGGATTATAGCAGACTCTGGAAATAACAAAGGGCGGCCGTCGTGGCCGCCCCTGTTTTTGTGCATTTTGTGCCTTTTGTGGCTAATGCCCCTGCGAGAGTTTGCCGATCAGGGTGAAGAGCGGCAGGTACATCGCGACGACGATTGAGCCGATGGTGACGCCGAGGAAGCCGATCAAGAGGGGCTCGATCAGCGTCAACAGGTTGGCAATCGCAGAGTCGACTTCCGCTTCGTAGAAGTCAGCAATCTTCCCGAGCATAGCGTCGAGTGCGCCGGTTTGTTCACCGATGCCGATCATCTGCGCGACCATGTGCGGAAACACTTCCGTAGCTTTCAGCGGATCCACGAAACTCTCACCGCGCTCCACGCCCGCGCGGACCTTCGTGATCGCCGCTTCAATGATCACGTTGCCCGAAGTCTTCGCCGTAATATCCAGTGACTGCAAGATCGGAACACCGGAAGACAACAACGTCGAAAGCGTTCGTGAAAAACGTGCGACCGCGATCTTGCGGAAGATGTCGCCGAGAATCGGCACTTTGAGCAGGATTCGATCGATGGTTCTCCGGCCGCCCGGCGTGTTGTAATAAAACTTGATCGCTATCGCGATGCCAATCACGGCAATGAGAATCGCGAGCCCGCCCCAACCCGCAAGAAAGTTACTGAACCCGACCACGATTCGTGTCGGCAACGGCAACTGTTCGCCTGGTCCAAGCAGGCCGAGAAAGATGTTTTGAAATTGCGGAATCACGAAGACCATGATTACCGCCACCGCCAGGATCGCGAGTATGATAACCGCCACCGGATAGATCATCGCGGAGATGATGTCGCGCTTTAACTTCACGATCTTCTCGATGAAGGTTGAAAGACGTTGCAGGATCAGATCGAGAATACCGCCCGTCTCCCCCGCCTCAACCATGTTCGAGTAAAGCTGATCGAAGACGCGCGTGTGACGGCCCATCGCGGCGGCGAGAGTCGAACCTTCTTCAACGTCCTGGCGCACCTGCAAGAGGATTTGCTGGAAATATTTGTTGTCCTGTTGCTGGGCAAGAATCTCGAGACACTGCACGAGCGGCAAACCCGCGTCGATCATCACTGAAAACTGTCGCGTGAAGACCGACAAGTCTTTCGACTTAACTTTCTTCCGTCCACCAATCTTCGGAATGCCGATCTCGCGACCTTTTTCCTTGACTGAAGTGAGAGTCACTTGCTCGCGTCGCAAAGTCTGACGCAGCGCTTCACGATTGTCCGCCACGCGTTCACCGACGACGATCTCGTTCAGTCGGTTGCGGCCTTTGAAAACATAGGTAGGCATAGCTGTAAGCTCCAGAGTGGCTTATCTGACGTTGGGTCTGACACCAACCGGTCGGCCCTGTGCGTAGGGGCTCGCGTGTGGTTTCCCACCGTTGCCCGTGTTGACACCAGCGCCGCGGTCGATTAGCTCGCGCAGCTCATCTATGTTCGATGAACGTTGCATGGCGGTGTCTAAAGTGATCTGGCGCTTGTGATAGAGCGTGGCCAGTGCCTGGTTGAAAGTCTGCATGCCGTACTTGTCCTGGCCGGTCTGCATCATCGAATAAATCTGGTGGACTTTGTCTTCGCGGATCAGATTACGAATAGCGCCGTTCGGCACCATGATCTCGAGCGCCATCGCGCGGCCGCTTCCTTCGGCGCGCGGTAGCAACGCCTGACACAGAATTCCTTCGAGCACGAGCGAAAGCTGTGCGCGAATCTGCGCCTGCTGGTCGGAAGGGAAAACGTCGATGATACGGTTGATCGTCGATGAGGCCGAGTTCGTGTGTAGCGTGGCGAGTGTAAGGTGACCTGTTTCTGCGATACGCAGTGCTGACTCGATCGTTTCGAGGTCACGCATTTCGCCGACGAGGACCACGTCCGGGTCCTGACGTAGAGCAGTGCGAAGCGCGGCCGCGAAGCCATGTGTGTCGGCGTTCACTTCACGCTGGTTGATCAAACAGCCTTTGTGGTTGTGGAGAAACTCGATCGGATCCTCGATCGTCAGGATGTGTTCGTGACGGTCGCGATTGATCTTGTCGATCATCGCTGCGAGTGTTGTTGACTTGCCGGATCCGGTTGGACCAGTAACGAGAATCAGGCCGCGCGGTTTTTCACAAAGCTGTTTGACGACGGCGGGCAGGCCCAGTTCTTCGAATGCTTTGATCTCGTAGGGAATCGCGCGGAACACGGCGCCGACGGCGCCACGCTGATTGAACAAGTTCGCGCGAAATCGTGACAGGCCTTTGACGCCGAACGAGAAGTCGAGCTCGAGGTTCTCTTCGAAGCGATGCTTTTGCGCGTCAGTCAAAACTGAGTAAGCGAGCTGTTTGGTGTCGGCTGACGTGAGCACGCGATACGATTCGAGTGGACGCAGATGACCGTCGACTCTGATTTGTGGCGGCGAGCCGGTCGTGATGTGCAGATCCGATCCGCCGAGCTCAGAAAGTTTTCTGAGTAGTTCGGAGAGTGAGATCTGCGGAACAGATTCGTTGAGTCGCATTGAAGCGTTTCTCCTGGTCGGGGTGTTTGAACCACGGATCACACAGATCTATCAAAACGATCTGTGTAATCCGTGGTTAAGTACTACTGGGTCTTTTCGCGTAACGATTTGATGAAGCGCTCCGCTTCACCAGTCATGCGCTCGGCAAATTCGACCGGTGCATCCGTGGTCAGCCCGTAAACGCGGCCGCCGGCTTCAGTGAAATAGAAGGTCCACGCTTTCTCCGGCGTGAGTGCATCCTTCGGCGTTCGCGCGGTAACTACAAACACGCGATTGCCGTCGACTTCGCGAACGAAGTCGTTGACCACCCAACCACCAGACGCAACCATCTTGTCGATCACCATCCGTCGCAGATCGGCAACAGCTACGCCGCCCAGCATCTTCTTTTCTTCGCGGGAAGTCAGAAACGCCGGGTTCGGTCGACTCATGGCCACCACTGCAAGATTCATCGTTCCAGGCAATGGTGCCGCAGGAGCCGCCGTTTTGAATGCGGGATGATTTGGATTAACAACTCGCGGACGTGTTTCGCCGTTGGCAACAATCGGCGAAGAATGCGCTGCGTTCGAAACAGCCACAACAGGCGCTGCTGCTGCGGTCATCTCGGGCGGCGGCAGTGTTGTTGTCACAGCAGAGTTGGCCGGCAGTGAAGGCAACTGCGGACCGGAGAGTCCCTGTAGATCAGCGACCGAAAGGTTTTGCGGCAACGACATCATTGCATTGCGATGGGCCATCTCCGCAGCCAATCTCTTCTGTCGCTGGCGCGCACGATAACGTCGCCACCACGCGCGTGAACGATACCGGTGATGACGGCGTTGTCCAACTTGTACAGACTGCCTGAGCCCGTGTGCTGAGTTCGCGAACGGCAACATAATGCCCACGGACAGCACCAGGATCAGGGCTATTGCAATTGGTCTTAGCATCTTCGTTCTCCTCGATTAGGCGACCGTTTCACGAACGACTTCCTCGATGGTGGTCACGCCGGCGCGAATCTTGTGCAGACCCGATTCGCGTAACGTGATCATGCCGTCGTCGATCGCCTTCTTCCTTAATTCAAGTGCGGAAGCTCCGATCAAGATCAATTCACGAAGCTCGTCGGTGATTTCCATCACTTCGTAAAGACCGATTCGTCCTTTGTAGCCGGTGTTGTTGCAGGTCGCGCAGCCTTTGCCTTTGAAAGTCTTCATCGACTTGGTTTCCTCGGTTGTGAAACCAACTTCGATGAGTGCTTCAACAGGCATCGGATGTTCCTGCTTGCAGTCCTTGCAGATGCGACGAATCAGTCGTTGTGCCTGGATGAGGTTCACACTGGTGGCGACCAGGAATGGTTCAATGCCCATGTTCATGAGGCGTGAGATGGTGGAGGGAGCATCGTTCGTGTGGAGGGTAGAGAGGACGAGGTGACCAGTCAGCGCGGCTTTGATGGCGATTTCAGCCGTTTCGAAGTCGCGGATTTCGCCGACCAGAACAATGTTGGGATCCTGGCGTAGGAATGATCGAAGAGCGGCAGCGAAGTTCAACCCGATCTGCTCTTTCATCTGCACTTGATTGATGCCGGGCAGGTTGAACTCAACCGGATCTTCCGCCGTCATGATGTTGGTATCAACTGTATTCAACGATTGGAGCGCGGAGTAGAGCGTGTTTGTCTTTCCGCTTCCGGTTGGACCAGTCACCAGCACCATGCCGTAGGGCTTGGAGATGTTTCGCTTGAACTTTGAGAGCGACTCCGGCTCGAAACCGAGCTTCGTCATGTCAAGCATCAGGTTCTGCTTGTCGAGTAAACGAAGCACGACTTTCTCGCCGAACAGAGTGGGAAGTGTAGAAACACGAAAGTCGAGCTCGCGTGAACGTGAGTCGACTTTCACTTTGATCTTGATGCGACCGTCCTGGGGGAGACGCTTTTCAGAAATGTCGAGCTTCGACATGATCTTGATGCGTGAGATTAACGCGTCGCGCATCTTCAAGGGCGGGTGCATCACGTCGTAAAGCACGCCGTCGATACGAAACCTGATACGCAACTCTTTCTCGTAAGGCTCGATGTGAATGTCGGAAGCACCGCGGCGCAGCGAGTCGACAAGCAGCACATTGGTAAGACGCACGACCGGTGCGTCTTCACTCATGCGCGAGAGTGTCGAGAGATCGATCTCCTCGTTGTCTTCCAGTACTTCAACATCTTCGCTCTGACTATGATCGAAGTCGATGCTGTCGAGCGAGACGAGATCGTCGTGCGTGATCGCGCCTGAGCCGTTGTTCTTCGAGCCGTTTTTAGGAAGTTCTTCGGTGGCAACCGTAGCAAGCTCGATCTCACGTGAGCTGCCGTAATACTTCGCAATCGCTTGTTGCACACTGCCTTCCGCGACCACTACAGGCTCGACGTTCAAGCCGGTCATAAACTTGACGTCGTCCATCGCGAAGACGTTGGTCGGATCGACCATTGCGAGCGTGAGGGTTGCGCCAACTCGTGAAAGTGGCAGGACGGAATGTTTTTGTGCGACTTCCTGAGGGATGAGGCTGATGACGGAAGGTTCGATATTAAAAAGGTCTAAATTGACGGAAGGAATGCCGTACTGTCGCGACAGCACAGCGGTGATCATATCGTCGCTGATCAGCCCGAGCTTCACGAGATTAAAGCCGAGCCGGCCACCATGTTCGCGCTGGTAGTCGAGGGCCTCTCTCAGGTGTTGCGGGCTAATTAAATTTTCGCGTACTAGTATTTCGCCTAATTTGGCTGACATTTGTGCTCTTACTGGTGGATTGGGCGCCGAATGAGGCGCGAGGCATGACCGGGGTCTTTATGCCAACGATGCGATTAACATCGTTGTGCAGTCATAGTACAGTTTGAACGCGAGGGGTGTCAAGGTAGGAATTCCAGCGGTTTTAGTGGGAAAAACCACAGATTCCACAGATAAAATCCGTGGATTAATCTGTGAAATCTGTGGTTAAGAGCGCTATGGTTTCCTGCGTGTTGCGGGTTTGGACTTCTCGGGCGTGACGTTCGCGCTGTTCTTCAACTCCGCCAGAATCGCCTTCGCGTCGTCCTTCATCGGATTCGTGTCAGGGGCGACTTCCACGAACTTCTGTAGAAAGTTCGCTGCTTCCTGAAAATTCGCCTTTTCACCCGATGCATAAACCGCCAGTCCCGCGCCGAGGTTGGCTTCGGGGCTGTTTGGATTCTCGGCGAGAATTGACTTGAACTCGACGAGCGCTTTGTCAGCGGCGCCCGAGTCAAGCAGCATCTGCGCCATATCAAGCTGTGCCTTGGACTTCTTCGCGGGATCAGTTTCGACTGCGAGGTAGTCCTTGTAAGCAGCGAGACCGGCGTCCGCTTGTGTCGGATCGCCCTTGCTCACGTACAGACGCATGGCTTCGGCCTGCGTCAGCATCGCCGCATACTTATTACCGTTGTATCGCTGTACCTCGGCTGCCTCGGTCGGCGCTGGCTGGGCCTTTATCAGCGTCACTGCTTTGGCGGAAGTTTCCGCTGCGGCTTTGAAATCTTCTTTAGCGGCTTGTATTCCAGCAGTACGGCCGGCGTCGTCGAGTGTTTTCGATCTAACAGTGGCGTTGTAGCGCTCGACAGCGCGTCCCTTCAAAGCTACTGCCTTGTTGGTGAGAATAGCGGGTTGCTCAGGATCGGCCGTGAGACCTTCATCATACTGGGCCACCGCTGCCGTGTATTTCGCCACCGCCTCATCCGAATTGTTTGCTTTGCTCGCGGCACTCGCGGCCTGCAACGCTTCGTTTCCAGCCTTGAAGGTACGCGCGATGACCTCGTTCACTTCCGTGATCTTCTTGTTGGAAGCCTCGATCTCTTCGTTCTTCTTCTTCAGCTCTTCCATCTTGGCTTTATCGGCCGCGCTCGGGCCCGAAGAAGCAGCGGCTGGAGGAGTTGCTGAAGCACCGCCCGCACCCTTGATCTCTTCAAAAGTAAGCCGCTTTCCACCGCCAGGACTCAATGTGATCTCGACCGGAATTTCGCGTCCGACTTTCACGCCGGGCACGAAGTTTGGCGCTGCGGTGGGGTGGCTCGCGGCGACCGTGTAAATGCCGATGAATGGTAATCCCGCGAATACAAACTCACCTTTCTTATTCGTCTTGGTGTTGTATTTCGCGGTCATGTCGGTTCTGAAGACGTCGATTTGCGCGTCAGCGAGGGGAACCTTTTGGCCGTCGGCCTGCTGTATCCACACGTGACCGCGCAACTCGCCGACCTGGGCGATCGCAGTCAAGGAAGCGGATGCAATGACAATGGCTACCGCTAGCGCTCCAAAAAAATGTTTGCCAATCATGTTAAAGATTCCTCCGTCGTTGTGTCAGCTCATGCGCGTCGTACGATGCGCCCACACAGTTTACTGGTTGTAATAATTACCACTGAGAGTGACCTAAACTTAATAAGCAAAACGACTACTGTCAAGCAGGTAAGGGATGGGATCGGTAGCGCCGGCCTCGCGAAACGCCCGCAGTCGCAGGGCGCACGAATCGCAGTTTCCACAGGCCAGTTCTGACTCTCGGTAGCAAGACCAGGTCAGATGCAACGGTGCGCCCAACTCGATTCCTCTTTGCACGATCTCCGACTTGCGCATCGCGATCACGGGCGTTTCCAACGTGATGCGCGTTTCGGGTTTGGTACCCCTTTCGATCACGTTCTGAAACGCGTCATAAAACTCCGGACGGCAGTCGGGATAACCCGATGAATCTTCCGCTACAGCGCCAATGTAAATCGCGGTCGCGTTGATTACTTCACCCCAGCTCACGGCCGCTGCGAGCAGGTGTGCGTTACGAAAGGGCACGTAGCTGGTGGGAATTCCGGGCGCAGAAAGATTAGCGTCAGTAACGGGAATGCGGTCGTCCGTGAGTGATGAGCCGCCGATTTTTGCGAGGTGTTCGAGGGAGATCACGAGACGCGACTCAACACCGAAATGATCTGCGAGTGCTTTAAATGCCTCGCGCTCACGCTTCTCCGTGCGCTGGCCGTAAGACACATGGAGGAACGCCAGCTCGTCGTTTTCTTCGTTAGCAATCGCCGCTGTGACACACGAATCCATGCCGCCCGAAACGAGACAGATGGCGAGCTGTGGTCCATCGTCGTCGACAGCCGATTCCAGCTCTTCAGTTTCGATTTCCTGCGAGCCTCCCATCACACTCCTTTGACGTCCGGACCCCAGATGTATTTGTGTAGTTGCAACTGCATGCGCACGTTGAGTCCGCTGCTTGCGATCCAGTCAGCAAGCTGTTGCAGATGTATTTGACCCCAGGCGGGCGAGATCAGCACTGCTTTTGTCCGGGCTTCCAGATCTTTGTCTACGATCAGGTTCTTCGCGTAGACCCAGTCGCCTTCATCGGCGATGACGAATTTGACTTCGTCTTTATCAGCACGGAGACGATCGAGATTTGACCAGTCGTTGCGCGGTTCCTCACCCGATGCGGGACACTTGATGTCGAGAATTACTTTCGCGCGCGGGTCTACACCCGCAGTTGAAACATAGCCGCCGGTTTCGATCAAAACTTCGTAGCCTTCGTCGCAGAGGCGTTCGATCAACTTGAAGGCCTCCTTTTGTGCGAGCGGCTCGCCGCCTGTTACCTCGACCAGTTTGCATCCGAAAGCCGCGACCTGGGCCATGATGTTGTCGATCGAGTAATGCTCGCCGCCCGTGAAGGTGTACTCGCTGTCGCACCAGACGCAACGCATCGGACAGCCCGTCAGACGCACGAACGTGCACGGTCGACCGGCGTGGGTCGACTCACCCTGAATCGAGCGGAAAATCTCGGTGACGCGCAACATTGGCAGTAGTTCGTGAATTCTAGGATGTGAACGCGGCGACCCACAACTGTAGGGGCGGCCCTCCGTGGCCGCCCCAGCGTTCCACATTGTGTTTCTGAGCCGGGGTCGGCCACGGAGGCCGCCCCTACAGTTGATTTCAAGCATCAAACGAGGGTCGAGTGGTAGGATTGGACACGACTGTGAATACTGGTATCCAAAAGTTACTGAACGACGGAGCGGCGCGGTTGGTGGCGCGGGCGAATGACAGTCGGTCGCTCAGTCGCGAGCTGCTGCTGCCACGCATCACGGCTGCGGTCGAGAAGTATTTATTAAAGGACAACCCGAACACGCCTCACGCAGAGATCTCAAAATTCATCGACGAAATGCAGGCTGACGATCTGTGTTTGATCATCGCCTGTGAACGTGGCGACGAAAACGCGTGGTCTGATCTGGTTGAACGATTCACCGCCACTGTGCGCTCGGCGGCACGATCGGCAAGTACAACCGAAGACGCTGCCGAAGATCTGGCGCAGTCGATCTGGGCTGAGCTTTACGGACTGCGCACGCGCAAGGACGGCACGCCTGCCAGCAAGCTCGCCTACTACTCAGGTCGCGGCTCGCTTGCCGGGTGGTTGCGCGCGGTCGTGGCCCAGCTTGCTGTCGACATGTTTCGCAAGCAGTCGCGGCTAGTGCAAACGGAAGAGGACACGGATCTCGAGCGGCTTGCGCGCGTCGCGGAAGGTCAGCCGATGGTTGCTGCCATGGCGACGCCGGAAGAATCAATCTCGAATCGATTCGCGCAGACGGACATGCAACACGCGCTGAACCAGGCCATTCAGGAGTTGCCCGCGGAGGATCGATTGTTAGTGAAACTTTATTACTTCGACAACTTGCGCCTGCGTGAGGCGGGCGCGGTGCTCGGTGTTCATGAAGCGACTGCGAGCCGGCGTTTGGCGCGGATTCAGACCGATTTGCGCAAGCGAGTCACGAAGATCCTCGTTGATGAACGTGGTTGGACACCGGCTGAAACTGAGCGGTCGTTTGCGGAAGTAGCGCAGAATTTAGACACGGATTTGGAGTCGATTTTGAGCAAAGGAGTCTAGCCGCAAAAAAGTACAAAAACACAAAGGAGTTGTGTTTGACGCAAGTGTTGGCGGTGGATACGTTCTTTACAAGGCAGCGTTTAGATTGAGATGAAACAGGAAACAAACAACGAGATGGATCTGCTGTTGCGGCGGCTTAGCCGGCGAGACGATGCGCCTGTGCCTGATGGAGGCAGCAATCATCTCGATGCGGATGAGCTCAGTGCGTATGCGGAGGATGCACTGCCTGCTCCGGCACGTGCGCGTTACCTCGCGCACCTCGCGGACTGCTCGCGCTGCCGCAGTCTCGTTGTGCAACTCAGCTCGTCGGCTGGTGTGGTTGCGACTACGGAGACTGCAAAGGTTGCAGGGCCGTCAGGTTTGAAGAAGTTTTTGGCGAGCCTGTTCACGCCGATGGTTTTGCGTTATGCAGCGCCGGCGCTCGGGCTGATCGTGGTTGCTGCGATCGGTTTCGTGGTCCTGCGTCGTGAGCAGTCCGATAAGCTTGTCACGCAGGTAACTAACAATGAGCAGCTTTCAACACCGTCGCCAGTCGAACCGGCTGCTGGTTACTCACATGACGGAATTACACAAAGCGCGCCGGCTCCGGGCGAAGTAGCTGGAAAGCAAGAAAAGACTCAACAGGCGGTGTCTTCGCCCGTTCCAAACGCAGCGCCCGTAGTCTCAAGTGTCGAAACGGATGTTTCGAAAAACAAAGCAGTAGAGCAGTCGAAGCCTGAGGAACAACCACCCGCCGTCGCAGCGAATGAACCGCGACCGGCGAAGGTGGTGCCGGCAACTCCTCTTGACGAGAAGGCCAAGTCGGTTGAGACGGAAGCCAGCAAGAAAGAGGTCCGCGATGAAACTGCCATCGCACCACAGGCGTCGGTAAAAGCAATGCGTGACGAGCGGGAAGATAAAGATAAAGACAACTTTGCACGCACGCGTAAGGCTCAGGATTCGACGAGTGCTCGAGGCGGAGCGTCAGTTGGTGGTGCTCAGAGTAGCGGTTTCATGTTTACCCCACGAACTGTCGCCGGCCGGCAATTTCGTAGAGAAGGCGGCGTTTGGATCGACACTGCTTACGACTCTTCGAAAGACACTGTGACAGTCGCGCGTAACTCCGAACAATATCGCGCCCTGGTGGCCGATGAGCCCTCGATCAAAACCATCGCTGACACACTCGACGGCGAGATCATCGTCGTCTGGAAGGGCCGCACCTACCGCATTCGTTAGTCACTTTTGTGCCTTTTAGTGGCTCAAGTGTTACAGTTACTGCACTGGAGGCTTTTATGTATTGTCCTACCTGCGGTAACGAGATAACCGTCGAGCTCAAATACTGCAATCGCTGCGGCGCGAACTTAACGCTCCCAACAACCAGCGCACCTATGATGCTGGCTCCGATTAAGCTGACTATTCCCAGCATCGTTCTTGGTCTAACGATCATCGGTGGGCTCGGAATCATCTTCGGCGCCGCCACTGAATTCGCAAAGCTGGGATTACATCCCGCAGCGATCGTCTGGATGGTCCTGGTTAGTTCGGCAACACTATTCGGCTGCACCGGTCTACTGATCCGTTTCTTGACGAGGATGATGACCTATCAGCGCGAGCTTCCTCAGCCGCAGCCACAGCCACGGCCTCAATTCACCGATCGCCCGACGATGCCGCACCTGCCACCGCGCATGGAACCCGTTCCCAGCGTCACTGAAAACACAACGCGCACATTTAGTCCGGTCTACAGAGAACCCTCTGATCGCGGCACACGCTGATTCAAAATCAAAATACAGATCGCCATGAAGCTTCGAAATCAACTTTACCGAGTTTTTCAAAGCGTAATGATTTTTCTACTCGCGGCAAACATGAGTGTTGTTGCCGCTCAAACAAAACAACCTGCGCGGCGCGTTGCGCCTGTACGCAATCGCGCCATTGCGAACATCGTGCGTGAGATCGACGCGCGCAATATCGAAGCGACGATCAGAAAGCTCGTTTCGTTTGGCACGCGCAACACGTTGTCAGAACAGAACGATCCGAAACGTGGCATCGGTGCCGCGCGCGATTGGCTGTATGCCGAGTTTCTCAAAGCGGCTGAAACGTCGAATGGTCGTATGACTGTCGAGAAGCAATCGTACGAACAAGCGAAAGCTCCGCGCGTTCCCGAGCCGACGATCATTACGAACGTTGTCGCGACGATTAAGGGATCGCAACCCGAAGCGACTGATCGAATCTACGTCGTCAGTGGTCACTACGACTCGATGTGCAACTCGCCCACCGATGCGAAGTGCGACGCGCCGGGCGCGAATGATGACGCGTCGGGAACTGCCGCCGTGCTCGAGATGGCGCGCGTGATGGCGAAGTATGAATTCGACGCGACGATCGTTTTCATGGCCGTTGCCGGTGAAGAGCAGAGCTTGCTGGGCTCGACACATTTCGCCGAACAGGCAAAACAGAAAAATTGGAACGTCGACGCGATGTTTACGAACGACATCGTTGGCAACTCGCTCGGTGGCAACGGCGTGCGCGACCGCAATCACGTGCGGGTGTTCTCCGACGGTGTGCCGTCAAACGAAACTCCGGCTGAGGCGACGACGCGTCGCAGTGTCGGTGGCGAGAACGATTCGGCGTCGCGACAGCTCGCAAGATTTATCAAAGAGACGGGCGACGCGTTTGTCCCGCAGTTCAAAGTGATGATGATCTATCGTCGCGATCGTTACGGGCGCGGCGGCGATCACATTCCGTTTCTCGAGCGCGGCTATCCGGCGGTGCGGTTTACGGAAGTAAACGAAGAGTTTCGGCACCAGCATCAGAACGTTCGGGTCGAGAATGGCGTACAGTTTGGCGACCTGCCCGAGTTTGTTGATTTTGCGTACGTGGCGAACGTGGCGCGCGTGAATGCGGCCTCGCTTGCGGCGCTTGCGTGGGCGCCTTCGCGACCGAAGGGTGTAACCATCGTCGCGCAGCGGTTGTCTAACGACACGGAGTTGCGTTGGGACGCGAACAAGGAACCCGATCTGGCTGGTTACGAGATAGTCTGGCGCGAGACGACAGACGCTGTGTGGACCAACTCGAAACCGGTCGGGAACGTGACGACTTTTACGATGAAAGGCATGTCGAAGGACAATTACTTTTTCGGGGTCAGGTCGGTAGATAAGGATGGGAATAAGAGTCCGGTGACCTATCCGCGCCCGCAGACCCGAGCCGCAAATCCGTGAAATCCGTGGTTTGTTCGACCAACTGCGGCGGTCCTGCGTCTAATTCAACATGAGAAAGATTGTCGCATTAATTCTACTGATCTTACTGACGCAGCCGCTTGTTTTCGCTCAGAAACATGCGAAGGCGAAATCCCTCACCGAAGAGCAGCGCATCCTCCATGTTCTGAACCGGTTGGGATTCGGTGCGCGCCCGGGTGACGTCGCGCGCGTCAAGGCGATGGGCCTTGACAACTACATCAACCAGCAGCTCAATCCCGAGAAGATCACCGATACAGTTGCCGAGAATAAGGTCCGCGATCTGTCTGTCCTCAACATGCCGACTGCGGAGCTTTATGAAAAGTATCCGCAACCGGGTCAACTGCTGCGACAGCTTCAGGCGCGCGGTATGTTACCGGCTGAAATGTCAGAAGGATCTAATCAGAGTCAACCGCCCGCGAATCCGCTCGATAACGAGAAGTATCGTGCAGTGATCCAGGAGTATTACCGCGAGAACGGATTACAGCGGCCACAACGCATCATCGACGAGCTGCAAGCGTCGCGTATTCTGCGCGCGGTTTACAGCGAACGACAGCTTCAGGAAGTGATGGTCGACTTCTGGACCAATCACTTCAACATCTTCGCCGGTAAGGGCGCCGATCGCTGGTTACTGCCGGCGTACGATCGCGACACGATTCGTCCGAACGCGTTGGGTAAGTTCTCGACGTTGCTGCAAGCAACGGCGCAAAGCCCGGCGATGCTGTTTTATCTCGACAACTTTCAGAGCGTCAGTCCGAATGCGAATCAGCGACGCGGCAGTGGTCTTCTGCGGCAGATGCGCCCGCAGCCACAGCCTCAGCAACAGCGACGTGGCATTAATGAAAACTACGCGCGCGAGTTGATGGAGCTGCACACCCTCGGCGTCGATGGCGGCTACACGCAGAAAGACGTGCAGGAAGTCGCGCGCTGCTTTACCGGTTGGACCATCTTTCAACCACGTGGTGGCGCGGCGGCGGTGAATGCGATGATGGGTGAAGCGAATCGTCGCAATCCGGGCACGTTCTTCTTTAACGCGCGTGTGCATGACGACGGCGAGAAGACTGTGCTCGGTCACAAGATTCCCGCCGGTGGTGGAATGAAGGATGGGCAAATGGTGCTCGACATCCTCGTCCATCATCCCTCGACCGCGAAGTTCATTGCGACGAAACTCGTGCGCCATTTTGTCGCCGACACTCCACCGCAGAGTCTCGTCGATCGAGTCGCCGCGACTTTTACCAAGAGCGATGGTGATATTCGCGAGACGCTCAAAACTATTTTCTTCTCGAAAGAGTTTAATTCGACGGAAGCTTATCGCGTGAAGATCAAGCGACCTTTCGAGCTCGTGATCAGCGCGATCAGAACGCTCGGCGCAGATACGAATGGTGGACCAGGCACACACCAGTGGATCGCGCGCATGGGCGAGCCGCTCTACGGGTTCCAGACGCCGAACGGTTATTCCGATGCCGCGGAGAGTTGGGTCAACACCGGCGGGCTGCTCGAGCGGATGAACTTCGGCCTCGCGCTCGCGAACAATCGTGTGCAGGGGACGCGCGTCAATCTGGCGAAGACGAACGGCGAGCAGGCGAAGGTGATGGATGAGTATCTGAACACGTTGCTGGCTGGAGATATCTCAGCGGCGACGCGTGAGGCGTTGTTGAAGCAGTTGGAGCCGGCGGATCCGGTGACGAAAGTTGTTGGATTGATCTTAGGGACGCCGGAGTTTCAAAGGCAGTAGGTATTTCTCCCGCAAAGGCGCAAAGGCGCAAAGAAGAATTCGGGATTTACTTTGCGCCTTTGCGCCTTTGCGGGAGACATTCTTTAGGGATTGATTTATGAACCGCAGATTTTTTCTCAAATCAGGCAGCATCGCACTCGCCAGCGTTGGCATGTCGCTTTCGGCGCCGTCGTTTCTCGAGCGCATCGTGCTCGGCAACGCGCTTCCAGGTGGTAAACGAAAAACACTGATCGCGATTTTTCAGCGCGGCGCAGTTGATGGACTCAACGTAGTCGTGCCGTTTGGTGAGTCGAATTATTACGAGTTGCGTCCGTCAATCGCGATTCCGAAGCCGGGCAATGCGGAGTCAGCGATTAATCTCGACGGGTTTTTCGGTCTGCACCCGTCGATGAGTGCGTTCAAACCGCTGTGGGACTCGAAGCGTCTCGCGATCATTCACGCGTCCGGCTCGCCTGACAATACGCGCTCGCACTTCGACGCGCAGGACTACATGGAATCGGCAACGCCCGGTGTGAAGTCGACAAGTGACGGCTGGCTCAATCGTTATCTCCGGAGTAAACAGGATCCTGATCGGGCGCTGTTTCGCGCAGTGTCGATGACGAAGACTATGCCGCGCGTGCTGCAGGGAAGCGCGCCTGCGGTAGCGATGTCGAATCTGTCAGACTTTGCGATCCGTGCGGGCAAGTCGTCGGCAAACTTGCAGGGTGGCTTCGAAGCCATCTACGCACGCGAGATGAACGACTCGTTGGCGGGCATGGGACGCGAGACGTTCGAAGCGGTTAACTATTTGAAGAAAGCGAATCCGGCGCAGTATCAACCGGAGAACGGCGCGCAGTATCCGCGGAATCCGTTTGGAAACTCGTTGTTGCAGATCGCGCAGTTGATCAAAGCGGGCGTCGGACTCGAGGTGGCGTTCACGGACATCGGCGGTTGGGATACGCACGTGAACCAGGGCAACTCGCGTGGACAACTCGCGAATCTGTTGCAGCAGTTCAGCAGCGGTATTGCGGCCCTCTACCAGGACCTGGGCCAGCGAATGGACGACGTGGTTGTGTTGACGATGTCAGAGTTTGGCAGGACGGTGCGTGAGAATGGAAATCGCGGTACGGACCACGGGCATGCGAATGCGATGTTCGTGTTGGGGAATGGTGTGAAGGGCGGAAAAGTTTACGGGCAGTGGCCCGGGCTCAAGAGCGATCAGCTTTACGAGGGCCGCGATCTGGCGTTGACGACTGACTTCCGCGACGTGTTCGGCGAGATCGCCACGCGCCACCTCGG
>DASTTS010000210.1:0-10446 GCA_035760085.1 Pyrinomonadaceae bacterium | reverse complement strand
TTACCGCGCCGTCCGTACAATCACTACCGTCAACGCTGCCGGCGAGACTATCGTGACGAAGACTTCTATCGCACGTGATGGGGAGTCGCGCCGTCTTGAATCTAATGCAGTTGTTTATCTCGATGTACCCGAAGGCAGATTCGTGCTGGTGCCCGTCGAAAAGGTGTACGCGGATTTAGCGGACAGAAGCACGATTGTCGCGGAAGATTTGGAGGCGTCACCGGACCGGTTACTACACGAAGACACTACAAGTACCAGCTATCAGAAGTTGGGAATGGAGCAGATCTCCGGTCGTAATACGAACAAATATCGGATTGTTGTTAACAGTTCGGGGGCCGCGAACGTCAGCCAGAGTGAGACGCTGATGTGGATCGATGAAGCGTGGCAAATGGCGGTCAGATCCGAGACGAAATCAGCCGATGGCACACGCGTGACCATGGAGGTTTTGGAGATAAAACTCGAGGTCAACAAGGATTTGTTTAAGATCCCGGAAGATTATAAAAAGCTTACTTTTACCGAGCTTCGGAAACGGCTGGCGCCCGCACAAAACAACCCCGAGACAGGTAAGGGCATCCACTAAATCTCTCATATTCGTCGCAGAAAGGCTGTTTGTAGTGATAACAAGACTTTTAACGGTAGCGATTGCTTTAGTCGCACTTTTCCAACTCGAAGCCACGGCGCAAACGCGTAGTCGCAACACGGCGCCCGCCACTCCGACGCTGATGTCCTCACTTCCGGAATCGGACGCGGTGGCACTCGTGAAAATGAACAAACTCCTGAGCGAGGCCATGCCACGCATGCTCGCCAGCAATCCCACGAAGCTCAGCGAAGCAAACGCAAGCATCGACCGCTTTAAAGATCGCACCGGTCTCGACCCGCGCATGTTTCAGCAGGTCGCACTCGGCGTTCGTTTCACGTATCCATCGGAAGGCGTAACGAAAGTGCAAACTGTGGCACTCGCGAATGGAACGTTCAGCGCGGCGGCAATGGTCGCAGCCGGTCGAGTAGCTTCGAATGGGAAGTATCGCGAAGAAAAATATCAGGACAAGACAGTCTACATTTTCACGGTCGATGAAAACTTAAAACTGCTTGGTCTATTTGACGTGAAGATAGGCGAGCTCGCCGCAGCGCCACTCGACACAAATACGTTAGCGCTCGGAGATCCGGCCGGTGTGCGCAGTGTGATTGACGCAGGTCGATCACGCAAACGAGCAAATGCGGAACTGATCGCCCTTGCGAGTCGCGATCCCAATGCAGTGATCGGATTCGGCAGCAATGTTACCGAGCGGTTAATCGGAAATCTCGACATCGGTAACGCGCCAATCGCCGCCGATTTGCGAACGCTGCGACAGGTTTACGGATCGGTCGGCACAACAGAAAGCGATCTACAGTTGTTTCTCGCCGCGCGCGCAGTCAATGCTCAGGCCGCGAAAAATCTTGGCGACACGCTCGAAGGATTGAAGCAGTTTGGTGCGTTGGTGGTGGGACGTTGGTCCGGAGCGAAAGGCGTACTCGCGAAGAGCGCGCTGTCGAACATGAAGATCGTTGCGGACGCCAACGAGCTGCAAATCAGAACGAGTGTGGCCCAGGCTGAGGTTGGGCCACTGTTTGGGTACTAAGATAGACGAACGGGCGGCCTCGGAGGGCCGCCCCTACAGCTATTTAGTTGGGAAGTTCAGACCCGCGGGGAGGCCCGGCTCGGCTGCCGGTTCTCCCTCATCCATCTGCGCCAATACGTCTTCGTAAATCTTGATCCTGCCGTCCTGCTTCATCCGCTGCTGCAATCCGGCAACGTAATCGTCAAACACCTGATCCTGGCGTTCGCTCATCATCGACTGCTTCAACGTATCGCGTTGTGCGGCCAGGCCTGTCATGTCAGCGTCGTATCTCTTAGTGACACCGACAATCACCCACTTGTCTTCAATCTTGATCGGCGTCTTGCTGAATTCGCCCGGCTTCAAGCTGTAAATCAGATCGTCGAGCGCCGTACTCGTTCCGGCTTTGCCGAGCGATGAGCCGAGTTTGAACGACTCTTCCGCCCCGGCGTCGTAACCTTCTTTTTCACCAGCCGCCTTGATGCCGTCCGGACCAGTCAGACTCGCCACGAGATCTTTTGCTTTCTGCTCCAACTGTTCCTTCGCACGCTGGCTTTTGATGGCGTCGGCGATCTTGGTCTTGACCTCGTCAAAATCCGGAATACGCGGCTCTTTTTTCTCGACGAGGATCGGAATCGCGAAGCCGCCCTTGATACCGGTCGCTTCGCCAACGTCATTCGGATTGTTCAACGGCTCGAGCGTTTGTTCGAACTGCTGATTCGCGCCGATCTCAGGCACGTCGTCGCCCGGCTTTATAAACGGTGTTTCGCGCACCATCTGCGCCGGCGTCATGTTGGCTTCGGCCGCCAGTTCCTGCGCGACTTTCTGCGGGTCCTTAGTTTCCTGTAACCGCGCGTGAGCCTTCGTCGCGAGCTTGAAAGCTTCACCATACGCTTTGCGATTGCGCATCGAGACGAGGATTTCCGGCTTCGCTTCGGCAAACGTCTTCGGCACACTCTCGCCGCGACGCAGGATGTACCAGTTGCCGCCGTAACGAATCGGAATGTCGCTGACATCTCCGGGCTTCATATCGACAGCCCGATCGTAGAGACTATTAGGCTTCGCTTCGTTCTTCTTGAAAGGCTTGTCGAGCATACCGCCGTTCTTCGCGGTCGCCGGATCTTCGGAGTTTCCGCGTGCAACTTCGGCGAAGGCTTCCTTGGTGGCCTGCCCGGTCGTGCCGCGTAATTTAGCGATCAGATCTTGTGCTTTTTTCTCAACCTGCGCATCGAGATCCTTGCGCGCAACCTTCAAAAGAATCTGCTGGATCTCAATTCCTGCTTCCTTGAACTTCGGATCGAGATTGTCGTATTCCGCCTTCAAATCCGCCTCGGGAATCTGAAGCTTCGAACCAACTTTTTCAGTTTCGATGAATAGATATTTGACTTTCCGCTGCGGCTCGAGATAGCGATAGTCAGTCTTGTGGCTCTCGTAATAGCTCTTTAGCTCTTCATCACCCGGCTGAATCTTCGTCGCGAGTTTGTCAGTCGTAACAGCGATGTAGCTCACGTCGAAAGAAGTGTTGCGACGTTTGTATTCTTCTTCAACCTCGTTGTCGGAAACGTTGACGCTGGCACTGACGAACGCGCGCAGTTTCTCCTGCGCGATGTCGTCGCGCATATCATTCTCGAACTTTTCGATATCGCCGTAGCGCGCTACCACCGACTCCTTGTATCGCTCGAACCCGATGAAGTTTCCGGAAGCGTCGGAAAACTGTTTACGAATTCGCTCGGCGAGTTCGCCGTCGCTCGCGCTCAGGCCGAGACGTGCGGCTTCCTGAGAAATGACCTGCTTGCTGATCAAGCCGTCGAGGAAGCGCTTGTTGCCGCCGAGTTGGGCCAGGTTGATGCGGTTGCCGAACATCTGCGCGTAGTTTTCTCTGATGCGCGCGAGGTCGGCGATCGTGATGCTGGCGGAACCCACTTTCGCTACTACTTCCGTGTTTTTGGTGGGGTCAATGTTGTTGCCGGAGTTGCGACCGGGAGCGTAAAAAATGACGAGGCTGATAGCCATCAGGGCTGCAAATATTATGACGATGTATTTGCTGGTTCGTTCCCATCGGGCGAGTTGTTTGAGCATTGTTGTTACCTTTCAGAAACTGCGGATTGTATGTGAGAGACGCAAGCGGCTGCAACTGTTCGGGGCCTGAGGGCGGCGGCTGATTCGATTGAAAAACATTTGTTTGGACAGGATTCCTGTCAAAGGCTCGGTTTGCCGGAATGCAGTCGTGATGCTATTTTAACGTCCTTCATGGACGCAATTGGCGGCTCAACCTGGCTATGGATCGGATTCAGTTTATTCATTCTGACCATGCTGAGCCTCGATCTCGGACTCTTCAACCGCAAAGCTCACACAATTAAATATCGAGAAGCGTGGCTCTGGAGCGCCGTCTGGGTGACGCTCGCAATGATCTTCGCCGGTATCGTTTTTTACTACCTCGAATCCGAGCGAGGCTGGGAATTTCTCACCGGCTACATCATCGAGTTATCGCTCTCAGTCGATAACCTTTTCGTCTTCCTGCTGATCTTTTCTTACTTCAAAGTCCCGGCAAAGTTTCAACATCGCGTACTTTTCTGGGGCGTGATGGGCGCGCTCTTTATGCGCCTGACGATGATCTTTGTCGGCGCCGCGCTGATAAACCGCTTTCACTGGATCATTTATATCTTCGGCGGATTTCTGGTTTACACCGGAATCAAGATGTTCCGGCAGGAAGAGATCGATGTCCAACCGGAGAAAAACCCGCTGGTGCGGGTGGTCACACGGTTTCTCCCGATTTCGCGGCATTATGATGAGGAGAAGTTTTTCACCCGAGTAAACGGCAAACTGACCGGCACGCTCCTTTTGCTCGTCCTGATGGTCGTCGAAGTCACGGACCTGGTGTTTGCAGTCGACTCGATTCCGGCGATTTTTGCGGTCACTACCAACACGTTCATTGTTTATACATCCAACGTTTTTGCGATTCTCGGTCTGCGCTCGATGTACTTTTTGCTCGCGGGCGTGGTTGAGAAGTTTCGCTATCTGCGGTTCGGACTGGCCGTTGTTCTCACTTTTATCGGGGTAAAAATGCTGGTCGGGGCGTTCGGTTTCCACATTCCGATAAAGATTTCACTCGTTTTCGTGGCCGTCGTGCTGGTTGGGTCGGTAGTGGCGTCGCTGGTTATCTCCTCCGAAGGCGAGCGAACGATTACGGTCGACCTTCCACCAGACTTCGACAACACGGATTTACGCTGATTTTTAGCAGGATTTTCGCTCGAATCTCACCTCTTACGTAAAATCTGTATAAATCGGTTTAAAAATCTTGTAGCGATCCGCGGCACCCGTGTGCTAAATTCCTCAGTCGGTAGTGTTGCTGCCCGGAGTCGGACTCACCCTTCCCCTAACTCGATTTAAACCAATGGTTGCGAATAAAACCAGTCGTTTTGCCTATGATTGGTGGATTATTCAGAAGCGTTTCGTCTATCTGGTAATCGCCATCTTCATGCTTTGCGGTCTTGCCGCCGGCGTCGCCGTCTACGTTTACAAGTACGGCAATCCGTTCCGGAATGTCGCAATCGTAAACCATCCGGCCGGCGCGCGGTTCGTCTCTTTTGAGGGCGACGTCCGCGTCATCCGGGCCGCGACCCGCGAGATGATTCCCGCGAACGCCGATACC
Organism: Pyrinomonadaceae bacterium; assembly: GCA_035760085.1. Classification (GTDB taxonomy): domain Bacteria; phylum Acidobacteriota; class Blastocatellia; order Pyrinomonadales; family Pyrinomonadaceae; genus PSRF01. Next base: position 5,199 of record DASTTS010000210.1, on the reverse strand, counting down.
GAGCTTTACCCCGGCGACACGGTCCAAACTCAGGCGAGCGGCCGCGCCCGCATCGCCCTCGCCGACGGCTCGACACTCCTTATCAAGCCAAACAGCACCATCATCGTGCGTGACAACGCCCGCGCTGATGACGGCAAGAAGACGAACGTGCACGTCAAGGTGGACAGCGGCCAGTTGACAGTCCGCACTGAGCAACAGGCGGACGGAACCACGAACGTCGTCGAAACTCCACAAACCAAGAGCTCAATGGGCGAGCAGACAAGCGCGAGTTTCGGTGTCAATCCTGAAGGCACGGAAGAAATTCGCGTTTCGACTGGTGCGATTGAGACCACTAACCGCGCCGGTGAAAAGACTGCCATTAGCGGGGGCGAGTACGTTGCAGTTAACAACTCGGGTCGACTTTCGCCGGCGCAGAAATTGTTAGACGTGCCGCAACTAGCGCGCCCACACGATCGCGAACAGGTTTTTGTTGGTCCAAATGGGGCCGCGAATGTCGACTTGAAATGGCAGCGGCCTCAGTCAGGCACGCCTGCTTACTATCGCGTCGAAGTCGCGACTTCTCCGTTCTTCGTTGCCGACGGAAAAGTTATCGAGCGCGATCAGCTGGTGGCGACTGAGTTCGGCGCTAGCGATCTGCGTCCCGGTGTTTACTTCTGGCGCGTGCGAGCAACAGCCGCGAGTGGTCAGGCCAGCGACTGGAGCGATCCGCTGAAGTTTGTCGTTACGGCGCGTGGCAGCTCGCAAGTCGCCGTCTCTGATCTCAGTAGTGAACTTCTCGGCGGCAGTATTTATCTGATTCGCGGCAAGGCGGATCCGGGCGTGACCATTCGTTGCAGTGGTCGCGAGACGATCGCCGCAGCCGACGGCGCGTTTCAAATCCAGGTCACGGCGGCCGCCACCACGCGCGAGCTCACGCTCGAAGCACAGGATTCGCGCGGCAACAGCAGTCTATACAAAGTTTCGATGTCTACCCGCGGGGGGCGCGGTAGAAGTTAGTTGCACCTGAGTCGCATGTCGAGTCACGTAATCCTATTGACGGATGCTCACGAAGCGCCAGCCTACGAGTTGATCGAGGCTCTGCGCGGCGCCGGCGTGAAGACTCTCATCGAGGGTCTGCGTGAAGTTGAAGTCGAGAAGGCGCTGGCCCAACAAAAGAAACGTGAGGGCGTGCAGGACTCGGATGGACCACCGCCGCTGGCCGTGTTGTATGAAGTGGTTCCAGGCGCAGACATGGTCGAGCTGCACACTGCGATCGATCACGCGAAGGCTTTCTGGCCCGGAGCGCCGCTGGTTGCGTGTCGTCGCCAGACGAACGGCTATCAGAGTCACAACCTGCGCAGTCTCGACGGCGCCACTCTCAAACGGCTCGGATTTCTCGCGATCGCGGACAAGTCAGCCCAACTTCCGGCGCTGCTACGCGAGATCGAAGCTCATGGCGGGACTGGCGAGCTGAAACTTCCGGACACCTTCGAGCAACCGTCCGATGAAAGCTCAACCTCGCTGCCCAAAAAGATCAAATTCAGTCACCTGCGGGCGGCGTACGACATCGTCTCGTCTCTCCACTTCAGCGGCGATCAGAGCGGCGCGGCAAACACTGCGCTCGCCGGTTTGCAGGGTCTGATCAAAGCCGACCGTTGGGCCATCTACCTGTTTTCAGAATCCAAAGGTTTCGAGACCTCGACGCTCGAAGCCATCGCAGTCAGAAAAGCTGGTGAGGAAGGCGCTCGCAAAGAAGACGAGTGGACCCAACTCGAGCCCGACCTGCCGATCGGTTCGGAAACGAAAGCCGCGAAACGCGCGGCCGCGGGAATGGGAATCATCAAGCGAAAGGAACGCGGGCAGTTCGTAGTCGCGATTCCGCTAATCTGCGGCGAACGAATACTCGGTGTGCTCGAAGGCATTCGCGAAGGCAAGGGCACGCACGCATTCAAGAAAACTGATGTCGAACTACTCGACTCACTCTCGCTCCCAATCGCTTCCGCGCTCGCGAATGCAGTTCGTATCGCCGAAGCTGAACGCCTGTCACAAACAGACGATCTCACGAAGCTTCACAACGCCCGCTACCTGCGCCAGTTCCTGCTAAACGAGATCCGCCGCGCGCGCCGTTATCAAACAAGCGTCGCCGCTCTGTTTCTCGATCTCGACGACTTCAAACAGATCAACGACGAACACGGTCACCTCGTTGGCTCACACGTGCTGATGGAAATGGCCGCCGTGATTCTCTCGTCAATTCGCGATACCGACGCCGTCGCACGTTACGGCGGCGACGAGTTTGTGATCGTTCTGCCCGACACCGGAACCGAGCTCGCGGGCCAGGTTGCGGAACGTATTCGTCAGAAGATAATCCGTCATAACTTTACCGGCGGCCGTCGTCTCCAACTCTCGTTGACTGCGAGTTTCGGAGTCGCGGCTTTCCCGAAACATGCTTCGTCCCCCCAACAACTGATCGCGTGTGCGGATACCGCCATGTATGAAGCGAAGGCGGCGAACAAGAACTGCGTTCGCTTCGCGGCTGACCTGGCCAGCAAGGAGATCCCAAAGCGGGCCACAGCCAACTTGGAAAACCCCGAATACACCGATATCCGCGACAAACAACCAGCGTCCGTGTAATCCGCGGCTAACTCGTGTATATTTTCCCGTTTACGCGGTATGTGCTCAGGGTGTATCTTAGGATTTCGGACGTGTTTGGGCGACAGTTCCGCCGATCCCACCCGAAGTTTCATTCTAACCACCACGGGAAGTGAATAGTCTAGATGGCGTTCAAATCTATCTTTAGTCTGTTTTCGAGCGACCTCGCTATTGATCTTGGGACGGCGAATACACTCGTTTATGCAAAAGGACGCGGCATTGTCGTGTCGGAACCTTCTATCGTCGCAATTAATAAAGTCACAAATCAGGTCGAAGCTGTTGGACGTGATGCGAAAGACATGTTGGGCCGTACGCCCGGCAACATCGTCGCGATTCGTCCGATGAAGGACGGCGTTATTGCGAACTTCGAAGTGACCGAGAAGATGCTGCAACACTTCATCCGCAAGGCCCATAACGGCAAAACGTGGGTGAGCCCGCGTGTCGTTATCGGTATTCCTTCGGAGATTACGCAGGTCGAACGACGCGCAGTTGAAGACTCCGCGTATCGTGCGAAGGCTTCCGAGGTCTATCTGGTCGAAGAAGCGATGGCAGCAGCGATCGGCGCTGGTCTACCGATCACTGAGCCACACGGAAACATGGTTGTCGATATCGGCGGCGGCACGACTGACATCGCCGTGATCAGCTTGAGCGGTATCGTTTACTCGCGTGCGGTGCGTGTAGCCGGGAACGAGATGGATGAAGCCATCATCCAGTACATCAAGAGGAAGTACAACCTGCTGATCGGTGAACGAACGGCCGAGGCGATCAAGATCGAGCTCGGTTCGGCGTATCCGTTGGATGAGCCACTGTCTTATGAAGTACGTGGTCGAAACCTGATCGAGGGAATTCCGAAGACGATCACGATCACGGACGAAGAAGTTCGCGAAGCACTGGCTGATTCGATCTCGACGATCATCAACGCAGTGCGCGTGGCCCTCGAGCGAACTCCGCCGGAGCTATCAGCAGACATCGTGGAGCGTGGCATCGTGCTGACTGGCGGCGGCGCGTTGTTGAAGAATCTCGACAAACGACTTTCTATCGAAACCGGATTGCCGGTGTCACTCGCCGACGACCCGCTTGCTTCAGTCGTGCTGGGCACGGGCAAGATGTTGTCAGACTTCGATCTGCTCAAGCGTGTGAAGTGGGAAAACACGATGGTTAGCGGCATGTAACAAACTGTAGTCTAAGAATTAGCACGTGGCTTCGGTTCGTACACAAAAAGAGATTCGACAACGAGCTCCCATCTGGCTCGTGTCGCTGCTTGTCGCCAATCTCGTCATCATGGCCGTTGACGCGAGAGACGCCGATGGCGGCCAGAAGGTGCTGCGCATCTGGACACAAACATTTGCGTCGCCACTACAAAACGCCTCTTCAAAAGCAACGGGTGCGACCTCCGGCTTTTTCCAGCAGATCTGGAACTTCCGCAGCACTGCCCAGGAAAACGAACAACTGAAAGAGCGTTTGGCGCAGGTCGAAAACGAGCTTCATACTGCGCGCCAGGCGACGGCTGAAAACGACCGTCTCAAAGCCCTCCTGAATCTCAACGAGCAAACGAACATCAAAAGCGTTCCTGCTCGCGTGATTGCGCGCGATCCTTCCGTATGGTTCAACACGATCACGATCAATCGCGGCAGCAGCTCGGGAATCGGGATGAATATGCCGGTCGTCACCGCCGGTGGGATCGTCGGACGCGTCATCACTGTTGGTCCGTGGTCCTCGCAGGTAATGCTGATCACAGATGAGAAAGCCGGGGCGGGCGCGGTCGTGGGCCAGCTCGGATCCGGCGCCCTCGGCTCCGTGCGCGGACGCGCAGATCTCGGTGTAGCCATGATCGAGATGCGTTACGTTTCCGGACTCGAGAAAGTAGAAGTTAACGATTATGTAATGACGACAGGTCAGGACGGAATCTATCCGCCCGGCTTGAACGTCGGCCGCGTTGTTGAAGTGAAGAATGGAACGGCTACGCAAGCCCACCAAATTCTTATTCAACCCGGCGCACAGCTTGATCACCTTGAGGAAGTGGCCGTACTACTCTATCGCCCCCCGCCGCGTCCTACGCCCGAACAAACTCCGCAGCCGAACTCAGACAGAAACACGAGATGATCTCAGTGGCAGTTAGCAAGCGGTTTCATTGGCAACGCTTCTATGTCGAAGCTTAAGATTGCGGTAGTTTTAACGGTCTCGATCCTGCTCCAGCTTTTGCTGCGCGAGGTTTGGCGACCGCTCTCCTATATAGACTTTCCACTCGTAGTTGTTGTTTACATCGCTTTGCGACGTGACGCCTGGCCGGCGTTGGTGGTCGGCACACTCGCGGGATTGATCGTTGACGCGGCGAGCGGAGGGTTGATCGGCGCGGGAGGTTTTTCGAAGACGCTGACGGCGTATATCATCTATTTCGCCGCGACGCGTGTAAATCTTGAAAACCCGTTATTGCGGATTCCGGTGCTGGCAGCCGGCTCGATACTTGATTCCGCAATCTACGTTTTCTGGCACCGGGTGCTGGGTTACCCACCGGTGCTGCCGTTCGTCCAGACGATGTCTTATAAACTAATCGCGACGACGGTAGCCGGA
>DASTTS010000209.1:0-7224 GCA_035760085.1 Pyrinomonadaceae bacterium | reverse complement strand
ACATAACTCGTAGCGCTGAATTGCATCGAGACTGCTGACAGTGATGAAGCAAACTGTCCTCGTATCTCGCCGGCCGGGAAATTCGAGCTGTGCACGTTGATGTAAAACAAACCGTTCTTCAGATCCTGCACCTGCGCGGGAGTCAGCGTGATCGAGAAGTCGCTCAACTGGCCCAGCGGCAGAGGGAAAACTGGTGGAGCACTCACGCCGGGTGCTGCCGGACCGTGAATGTGAGCATCGGTCTGCCCACTCGAGAGTCCGCTAAACACTAACGAAACACGCGCTGTCTTTTCGTCAGGACTGAGAAGTAGCGACGCCCGCCCGGTGGCGGCTGAATTGTTGGGCGGCGTCTCCTGTGCACCCGTCAGACTCGCGACGAACAACAAACCCGGTTTCGACTTGATCTCGTAAATCGCACCGTTGGAAAGCGAAACGACAAACAGATTGCCATTCGGACCGGTTTGAATGTCGGTCGCAACGCCGAAGTCTTTTCCGATCAGCAGGCTCTCGCTCTCGGTCTGATCGAACTTGTCGATATTGTCAGCCACTCGATCCGCGAGCCGCGGATCCGAGAACGAGAAATGCTGACGGTCGCTCGTCAACTTAAACCGGAACAAGAAGCCGTTCAGCAAAGTCGTGCGTGAAGCGCCGACAAATAGATCGCCTTCAAACTGCGGCCCGAGTCCTCTTCCCTTCACAAAGCCGATCGCCGACGGCGCCAGCGCGTACTTCCAACTGAACTCCGGATCGATGTACTGCGCGCCCGGCAGCATGTACATGCGCGACAATGCCTGCTGCGGAGTCAAAGCGATATTAGCGGGCGGCCAACGGAGCTGTTGCAGATTTCCGGCGCCATAAGTCATCTCAATCGATCGGAATTCATCGACGCGGCTCACCGGCCCCATCGTCTGTATCCAACCACCGTTGAAACCGGGCGTGACGCGATTGATTTCATCAAAGGCGTCGTCACCATTCTCCTGTGTCCACAAAGCACCGCTCAGCGGGTCGAAGTCCATGCCGAAACTATTGCGGATTCCATAGGCAAAGACCTTCTTTATGTTGGTAGCAGCACCGTCGGCAGAGAAATTGTTTGGAGGTACATTGAAGAATGGATTGTCAGCCGGTGTTGTTCCGTTGTCGTTGAGCCGCAGGATGATTCCAGTCAAATGTTCATTATCAGGTTGTGGTCCACCGAACTGATCGTCGGGCACTGGACCACCACTCGCAAGGTTCTGGAGGAAACCGCGACGGCCGTTGTCGCCGAAGATGACGTAGAGCTTACCATCCGGGCCAAAACGCAGGACACCGCCGTTGTGATTACCACGCGATGGCTGACCTGCGTCCTGCTGGAGCGCGCGCAGCCTCGTCAAAATGCCATCAAAGATGAGCGTCGAACCGGTCCATCTGTAGCGGTCGACACGGTTGCCGTTAACGAACACCTGGTCGATGTCTGCCGTATCCGCGCCGGTGGGGCTATCGGTCCAGAACAAATAGACCATGCCATTCTGAGAAAACTTGGGATGTAGAGCGATACCGAGCAGGCCGCGCTCGGAAGCGCTGTTGACCGCAAGATCGAGTGGCGTACTGTGCAAGACGCCGTTGACGATTCGTTTTACTTTGCCGGTCGCCTTCTCCAAAACCAGGAAATCGTTTGGACCAATAAAAGCCATGCTGGTCGGCTGATCGAGGCCCGTGATCACGGTGCTGACGGTGAGATTGTCGTCAAGCATGATTGGCGACGGCGCGGCGGGTTGGACAAACGTCGTCGTCGTGACTGTATTGTTACTCGTATTCGAATCGGCTTCGTCGCCAATAACGACGACTGAGTTTGTTATCTGCCCCGCCGAACCGGGCGTGACGACGATCGTGACGATAGCGCTGTCGCCAACAGCGAAAGTGCCGAGATTACAGTTCACTGTCGAGGTGCTGTTGCAATCGCCCTGAGTTGTTGTAGCTGAAACGAACGTCACACCGGAGGGCAACGTATCTACGATTCTCACATTCGTCGCAACGCCCGGTCCGTTGTTGGTCGCGGTTATGCGATAAGAAAGCGGCGCACCAACCTGCCCCGGATTTGGCGATGCAGTCTTAGTCACTGACAAATCAACACTCGCCGCGTTAACAACGTTCAGTGTCGCCTGAATCGAATGGGTAATTGACCCGGACTGCGCGTTGATGTCGAACGTGTGTTGACCAATCGGAGTGTTCGCCGTCGTGCTCAGAGAAAGAAACGCCGCCTTTGAATTTGCCCCGGTGATGCTCACCGGTGTGGGAATAAATACTGCGTGAGCGCCGGTCGGAAGATTGGCGGCGCTGAGGTTCACCGGTCCGGTAAAACCGGCGAGCGGTGTCACCGTCACTGTATAAGCGGCCGGAGCAGTTGGCACAACAGTTCGCGAACTCGGACTCACACTAAGCGAAAAGTCAGGAGTGGTCGAAGCCGGCACTGAAACGACAAACGTCTTGTAGATGTAATCGCCCGACGTGTTGCCATCGTTGTTGGCATGATTACCGGCAGCGTAGAAGATGACCGGACCAACATCGATCGCGGGTGCCGTCCAATTAAAGGTCCAGCTCGCGCCGTTCTTCTGGCCGACAAACGTCCCTGCGGCTGTGTGCTCGATGTACTGGCGCGCAGAAAGTGGACCAGCGTTGTTCAAAACCTGGGTCAAACCGTCGAGACTTTGCAGATTGCCGGCCTTTTCATCCGAGGCAGTATCGAGAACAGTCAACTCAAAGCCCCAGCGAAGACGAGTTTGATCGGGATTCGTGTGCGTAACGGTGATCGGATAAGTCTGCCCGGGAACGTAGGTTTGCGGTGCGGTGATGGATATGTCGCCGCTGCCGGCATCAGGCGGCACGTGACACTCTGCGCAAGCCTCGGGCTCTTCGTTCGGCGCACCCGTGTAACCCGCCGGTGGACCAGAGGAGAAAGCATGGACCGGTCGCGTGCCCGTGTTGTGTGTGAGAAGCGCTCCAACAACCACGGTCAACAGCGCGGCCAGTAGCAGCAGACGCATGAGACGCAGATTAAAGCGGATGACGAGGATCACCCCATAAAGCCAAGATTCGAACTAGCAAAGCGACCAATTAAAGGAAACACTGCCGGCAAGTCTGCGCTCGACAAACCGTACCAGCTTCCGAGCGTTGCGGCGTATTGTTCGACCGACGTCGTCGGTATCCAACGACCACGCGGGTTCGAGCCACCGTCGGTATCATCCGGACCACCGAGTCGAAGTATTGGGTACGTTCCGTAAAGCGTACCACCGAGCACCGAGCCGCCGACGATAAACTGATGATTGCCCCAGGCGTGATCGCTACCAACGCTAGGCCCTCCACCCGCAGGCTGGAACGTGCGACCGAAGTCAGACATCGTAAACGTCGTCACTTTGTTTTGTACACCAAGCTCAACTGTCGCCGAGTAGAAGGCATTGATCGCCTGGCTTACCTGTGACAGCAATGTTTCCTGTCCGGGTAATTCAGCTGAATGAGTGTCGAAGCCGCCGATCTGCGTGAAGAAGATCTGGCGCTTCATGTTTATCCCCACCAGCGGATCGGTGCAGGCTTTGATCAGTAATGCGACTTGTTTGAGCTGTCTTCCCAACGAGGTGTTTGGAAACGCGGTTTGAAGCGTTGGACTTACACTACTCAGCGCAATGTCGGTTTGAATAGCACTCGTGCGCGTATCACTTGCAGCTTTCACGAGCTTGAAGTTGGTGTCGAGCGTTCTTAATTCATTGAAAGAAGCAAGACGCGACGCCTGCTCACTCGATGAACCAGACATGCTGAGTTGTAGAACATTTGCGAGCGACGTATTCGAATCCGCAACCGCAAGTTGCCTGGTCTCACCGCCCGTCAGCAACAGATTGATACCCGCAATCGAGATGTTGCTCGGGAACAACGCCCCGCCGTTCAAAGCGTTGGTCTTGTCGGCAAGCCGGCCTGCCCAACCGGTCTGGCTCACGTTGTCGGCTATCGCAGTTTGAAACAATCCGACCTGATCTGAGTGAGAGAAAAGCTGAAGCGGCTTCTTGCCGGTGCCGTTCTGATATGTCGTCCGTGTGAGCGGTTCGACTAACGGACCATTGTTACAGAGCACTGCTGCCTTGCCTTGATTGAAGAGCGCCCGCATCTCCGGCATGGCAGGGTGAAGCCCGTACGAGCCACCGCTTGCAGGTGAAATGGTAAGCAAATTCTCTTTCAGGATCGCGAGACCTGCCGAGTTTGCATTGCGCACATTCCAGTAACCTTCGACGATACTGCCTTGTGGTCCATCGTACTGGTCCAACGAGACCACCATGTTGTTGCCGTCGTTGCCGCCGTTCATGAAAACGCACACCAGCGCTTTGTAATCGGTTCCACCCTGTGGCGTAAGCGCGTGAACGACGCTGAAGGTATCGATACTGGAAGCCAGCGCCATGCTGCCAAGGGCGCAGGCGCTGTTGCGTAGGAAGTCTCTGCGTGTGGTTGCCATGATCGTTATCTCTGAATGTCGTACTGCGAAGAAGTTGCTACGAGGTAAACAGCCGTGCGCGCGCGCTTCTGGTTACGGGTGGCCGTGTCGGCATCGTTGATGGCGTTCATCGCCGTGATGATCGACGTGCGCATCTGCGGGTGAATCGTGCCGTGCAACAGCAACCTGTCAAGCGCGTTGACCACGTCGATCGGATTCGAGGCGAGGGCTTCGAGATCGGCGATGTCGATCGACGTACCACGTGGGCGATCCGGGCTAGCTGCGGTTGGCGTGGTATTGGCAGCGACGCCGTTAAAAACCAGCGTATTGATGTCGTTGGCGCGACGCAGCGTGGTCGTGGTTGAGAGAATTCCAAACGCCGGGCCGAGTATTTTCGTGCCGGGAACTTCATATCCGGGTTGGTAGTAGCTGAACACGGTCGGCGGTTGGAATACCGGCTGGTCCAGGGTACCGGTAAAGTCGGTACCGCTCCGGTTACCGAGAACGCCGTCGCTCGTCGACGTCTTGTCAAACGACTTCACGTTGAAAGCCCGCAGGAAACCGGCGACGTACTGCGCCGGCTCGCGCAACTTGCCGTAGTTTGGATCGGTCTTCAGATCACCACGCGCTTCGGGATCGAGCAGGATCGCCTGGACCACAAACTTCAGGCTACCCCGCGTGTTCGAACAACCCTGCGGATAAAGTCCGTTGCAATCGTTATTGAAGACGCGCGCCACACGCTCGACGTAAGCGGGACTCGGATTGCTCGTCACGAGATGTTGGATGAGCTGCTTGCTGATGAATGGACCAACGTTCGGATGGTTGGCCAGATGGTCCAGGACCGCATTCATGTCTGACTGCGCGCAGTTCACGTTTGTATCCGTGCAGGCAGCGATTGTGAAGCCATTCAAAAGCGTCTTCGCGCCGACATCGTGCTGTGTGCCACCGCGCGGAACCATCGGGTCGCGGTAGTTGGTGGTGCCGCCGTTGAAAGGTGTCGCGAAGTTCCAGCCCGTAAACACGCGTGTAAACTCGTTGACGTCGTTCTGAGTGTAGGTTGCGATGGTGTTGCCTTGCGCGTTGCGTTGTGGTGTGCCGTCGAGATTGAGCACGTCGGTGCCCATCGAGAATAGTTGCAAAACCTCGCGCGCAAAATTCTCGTTAGGGCTGGTTCGCGTACTGAGACGCATATCGAGAAACTCACCCATAGCCGGATTGAGCGTGATCTCGCCTAGCAACACTCTGTAGTTGCCGAAAGCGTTTCGATCGAGAGCCTGAAGGTACGGAGTTATACGGCTCGGACGATTGAGCTCGCCGAGTGCAGAGACCACCAAGATCTGGTGCAGCGCAAACGCCACGCGCTGTCGCAACTGATCGTTTCGATAGAGCGCACTGCTGAAGAAGGTCCGGTGCACCGGATACATGCTGAAGTTATCGCGAAAGCAAACCGCCTGGTTGTACGTGGGATCGAAGATAATCGGAGTGAGCGGGCACTCGCGGTTCTGATCGTCCACCGGGAATAGCACATCCGGATAATTTGAACCCTTCGCGACGTTCGCCGGCGCAATGCTGAACTGTTCGTTGAGATAAGCCTTGAAGCCTATCCCCTTCACGCGCGCGATTTCAGCCGGTGTCGGGCCCCAGCTCGCTTGTTCGAGGAAACGGACGGTGTCGGCGTCCGAGGCCGGGCCGGTATATGGATCCGGAACGAGCGGCGCATCTGCACCAGGCGGTGTCGCGGGGGCAGGAGTCGGGACGGAGCCGGCATCGTCGGCTGGTCCACCACCTGAATGTCCGATCGCGACGCGCACGCGATTACTCGACATGCCGTGCAGGTTCACGCGTAATAAAACATCGCCGACATCTCCCAGATCATCAGCGAGCCTGACAACGATCATCGTGATGCCCGGGAAGTTTGGAACCTGGCCGACAAATTCGACGCGGAGTGGGTAGATTTTTCCTCCAGCGTCTTGAACATCGGAGGTAAAGGCGTTGGCGCCTTCGCCCGCCAGCAACTCGAGACTCATTGCGAAAATACAGATTCGCGTGCGCGTGTCGGTGCTGAAAGCGGGATTGGTAGTGGGCGAAAACGGCTCGGCCCTGAAGGTCACGGATTCGAGGGCGATGGCACGAGTGCTGTCGGCCTGGCTAAGCAGTACCGGTTTTTTATTTGTCGCTGCTTCAACAGTGACGTTGCAGAGAACGCAGATCAGGAGGACGAAGAAGAAGTTAAATCTTCTGACAGCACGGGATGCAGTTCGCATAAACGATGGGCTCCGTAACCATTTTCGGAAATGCTCGTCTTCAGGTGAGGCGGTCCGCACTCGGCTGAGGGCCACTGTGGTCAGTAACCAGGTGGGCGTCAATATAACACTCCCTTCAGCCGCAACCAATGTTTTTAGACGGATGAAAGAATGAGATGGCCTAAAATTGTAATTGTCGATTTTGATGCCCGCCGTTCGACGTACCACTGAAAGCGGAATCTTTCCGCTTGCGCAGGTCGGGGCTTAACCGTATGTTAACGCGTTACTCGGAATACAACTGTAGGGGTGGCCCTCCGTGGCCACCCCAGCCCGGAAACACAATGTGGCAGCCTGGGGTGGCCACGGAGTGCCACCCCTACAGTTGTTTGTCAGTGGCTTAACTTGAGGAAAGTTTCGCAGGTGGAGTGCGAAAAAGCTCGCGGTCACGAAATCAACTTGCGAGTTTTGCGGGTTTTTCCGCAGGGCACGGTCGTTGCACTTAGACACCGCGAGCGGACGGCGCTCAAG
>DASTTS010000208.1:0-7960 GCA_035760085.1 Pyrinomonadaceae bacterium | reverse complement strand
CGCTACTGCGCTGATTTCAATTGCCTCGCCGGAAAGGACTGTTTGCATGGGCGAATTTAGCCCGGCGATTACAACCCGCTCACCGTTCAAGATCTCTTCGACTGCTTGTCTGTCTGCTGCCACACTCAGCATCGCACCCGCTGGGCCATCGCACTCTGCCATCGCACGCCCACGCGCGCGTGCAATGCGCAGTAACGAAGACTCGTCGAGAGATCCGGCCCAATGAAGCGCCGTGAGTTCGCCGAGGCTGTGGCCCACAGCGACACGCGTTGCTATTCCTAACCGTGAGAGAACACGAAGGGCTGCGACCGAAGACGCGACGATTGCCGGCTGGGCCACTTCAGTCGAGACGCCGTCGCCCCGCCACACCTGATTGGTGTAGGCATACAGGTCTTCGAGAAAATTGAAGCGCCGCCGCCAGGCGCCACCGTCTTTGTATGATGGCGATCCCTGTCCCGGGAAGAGAAAGCCGATGCGTACTGACTGGTCCATCCCGAGAAAGGTGCCGCCCTGTGGATCGATCACACGCGCTACGCCCCCGCGTGCGTGCGATCTCAGCGCTTCCAGTCTGCTCGACAATTCTGCCGCGCTTGACGCTACCACCGCGGCGCGGAAGGGAAGGGGACGGAGAATCTTTGACAGGCGTACGGCAAGATCCGTCAACTCGCTACGCGAAAGGCGTTCAGCATACGCCAGCACGCGCTCAATTTGCTTCTCGAGTTGATCGATATCCGTGGCGCTGAAGAGAAACAACTCGGCATCCTGCGCAGATGCGAGCAGGGCGCGTTCCTTAGAGGTAAGAGACTGGCGACGATCATTGCTTGTCGCTTCCAGTGTGACGTGCGTGTTGATGCCGCCGAAACCCATCGCGCTAATGCCCGCGCGCAGGCTCGCCGTAGTAGAAAAGAGTTCGCCCTGTTTGAGAGCGCGCAGAGTTGGCCCATCTCCCTTCAATTCTTCGTGCGGATCATCACAGCCGACTGTTGGCGGTAGGATCTGCGCGCCGAGCGCCATCGTCGCTTTGATCAGACCAGCGACACCGGCCGCAGCTTTTGTATGGCCGATGATTGCTTTAACTGAACTGACAACGGCTGGTTTCGTTTCGCTTCCGTCGCGTCGCGCACGCGCGAGTGCTTGAAGTTCAGTCGCATCACCAACTGCTGTGCCAGTCCCATGTCCTTCGAAATATGCGACCGTGTCGGCGCCGTAGCCCGCGCGCGCGTAAGCACGTCGCAAAGCGATGAGCTGGCCCTCCACCTCCGGACGAGTGATGCCACCGCTGCCGTCCGACGAGACGCCCCAACCGCGTATCACCGCGTAAATTCGTCTTCGACTCAGAAGAGCGTCTTCGTGACGCATGAGAACGACAACGCCACAGCCCTCGCCGGGCCAGAAGCCCGCCGAGCGCGTGTCGTAAACGCGCATCGCATCGGCCGCGAGCGCGCCTGTCTTAGCGAACCCGACGATCTCGAATGGATCAGTGCTCAGGTCAACTCCGCCTGCGATCGCCACCTCGAGATCTCCGGCCGCGAGCGACGAACAGGCATTAATGACGGCGAGTAGCGACGACGCGCATGCGCCGTCCACCGTATAGCCGCCACCCTTGAGATCGAAGTGATTACAGACGCGCCCCGCGATCGTGTTCGAGAGACCGCCCGCGAGCGTCTCCGCACCAACGGGTGGGAAAGGTTTCTTGTAAAGCTCCTCCATCTGCGCAAGGAGTTCACGTTGTCGCTCCGCCGGGCACACATCATCTTCGAGGATCTTTTTCACGACGCGTCGCACATACGGCCAGCGCAGGCGCATCGTGTTCGCACGTGAGAACTCGCCAGTCAGCGTGTTGCCCACAAAGACGCCGGTTGTTTCGCGCGGAAGTCCCTCACCTTCCGGGAAGCCGGCGTCTTCGAGGGCAGCGGCCGCGACATCCAACGTCAGCCAGTGCGCCGGATCGGCAGCGCGGTACGTAGCGCCTGGCACGCGGAAGCGCGCGCGATCAAACTCGTAACCTTCGATAAAGGCGCCCTCGGTTGAGTATGTTCGATCAGGGCTTTGGCGATCAGATGACAGATAATCGTTGAGATTGAGTCGCTCAGCCGGTATGCGTCTGAAAGCACGACGTTGTGCGAGCGCATTTTCCCAGAGCTCGTCCGGCGAACGCGCGTCGGGATAACGACACGCCATCCCGACGATGGCTATTGCTTGTCCCATCTCATGCCTCCCTCACGAGAGCAGGAGCCGGTGCGGCAACGGCATCCATCTCTTCACGCTCACGTCCTTTGATCCACTGCATGGCAAACGCGCAGAGTCCCCGGCAAACGCAGACGATTGTCAGCGCAAAAAAGAGTCCGAAAACTATATGGGCCATCATCAACAGCCCGTAGACAGCGGCAACACTGAGACCGAAAACGATCTGATCCCGCCGCCCGGCCGGCGTCGTTGCCGGATCAGTCACCATGTAGAACGTGTAGAGGATGAAAGCGACACCTGTCATCGGCACCAACCCCGCCCCAAATGGAGTGTCAAAAAACAGACTCCTTAACGCGGCTTGCGCGATAAAGCCGCCGAGCCATGCAGCTATGAGCGGCAGCCGGTGCGTGAAGCGTGCGTTCAGGAACGTTCCTGTGCAAACAATGACCGCGGGCAAAATCCAGTCGCCAACTCCCGTCATGTTTTCTGTGAACTGATATGGCGGCGCGACGCTGACCCACGAGAAGACGAGTAGCGTTATCGTGATGCCGAAGTTCGAAGGGTTGAAAAAGTGACGCGTGCCACGTTCGGCCGGAGCGCGCAGGATGCATTTCGAGCAGATCGCGACGACGGAGGCAAAGATTACTGGTCCAAGCCTCTCATTTGCGTACAGGAGCATGGCGCACGCAAGTCCGGTGATGTGCGCCGAGAGCAGAAAGTCGATGAACTTGCGTGGCCCGCCGCCCAGGAACCTGGGCGAACGGCGATTGCAACGCGCGTCGATGAACTCGAGCAGCAGCTCGACGCTGTAAGCCGATGCCAACGCCACGATGGGCTGGGCCAACGATTGTTCGAAGCCAAAGAAAGCATGGCCCAGGATATTGAGAACCGTGATGGCGATTGCGAAGCGCCGCAATCCTCCCAGGCGGTCTGCTCGATTGCTCATCTCATTCGCACTCATTGCTGACTCCCTTCTCACGACCGAGCACGATGGTGTACCAACTGCCCGGCGACAGATGAATCGTTTCCTGTTGCAGCACTCCCCGCGTGTCGCGCCAGCGGAGCTCGACTGTTACGCGCTCGTTTCCGGTGAGATGGCCCAACCCGAACTGCAAATCGGGGCTGCGTTTTCCTGAATGCCCGTTACCACCATCAACCTGCTGTACGAGCGGCACGCGTCCAGCTACAAGCACGCGTGCTTCAGCACCGATGGCCGGACGCGAAGGAATTGCATTCTTTCCCTCACGACACACACGCGTCTGCGTCACACCATCACGAACGGGCAGGCGGAGTCTGAGGCCGAGGAAGGCGTTCGGGTTCTCACTCTCGTTGCGGTAGAAGTAGGAAGTTCCCCACTGGTTCGCGACTGCGTAGTCAAGACGTCCATCGCCGTCGACGTCTGCTGTCGCGATTCCGCGGGTGAGCAACGGTTGATCGAGCGAAAGCTGTGCGGCGATATCGTGATAACGTCCATCGGGCGCGCGCACGAAGAAGTAATTGTGGCCGTTGCCGCTGACGTCATCGCCGGCTTGAAGCACAGGCCAACTACGCGGGTCGCGGAGCCGTTGGTCGTTGCCCATAACAACCTCGTGTAGTTCGGGCCAACGATTGACGTTCCCTTTAAGAAAGCCTGTCGCCTGCAACGCCTCGAGCACACCGTCGTTGTTGAAATCGCCCAGCCGCGACTCCCAGCCCCAACCGCTGCGCGAAAGACCGAGCCACTCGCCGCGATCAATGTAGGGCGCGACGCCTTTCTTCATGAGCTCAGTCCGTCCCGTGCTCAGAAAGACGAAATGACTTTCTTCGAGTCCATACTCCTGGGTGATGTTGCTGACGTAGATATCCGGCAACCCGTCGCCGTTTAAATCGCCGAAGTCAACGCCCATCCCCTTATATGAGTCGTGGCCCAGCACCTTCGACTTCGTCGTCGTAAACGATCGTCGTCCTTCCAACAACTCGAAGCGTGGGTGACCGGGTGTCGAGCGGTTGTGCAACAGGCGATCGGGACCAAAGTCGTTGGCAAAATAGATTTCGGGAAGCAAGTCGCCGTCGAGGTCGGCTGCGCCGATTGCGAGCGCCCAACCGTGAGCACTCTGTTCGTCAAGTGCGCCATTAACTTCCTCGAATGCTGCCGGCGCTTTCCACAGCAGGAGATGTTTTCGCCCGCCGTTTTGGGCCAGCGACATCGAGTCCTGCATTTCATCAGGGATGTTGGACCGTGCGTCGAGAATGCGTGCTCCGTCTGTGAAGAAGTTGCCGATGATCAAATCTGTGTGGCCATCGCCGTCGATGTCCGCGAGGGTCGCTGCGTTCGTGTACCAGCGCGCGTTGCCGGAAATCACTTCGCTCTGTGTGTAGTTGTTGGCGTTGAGTGAGGTGCGGTCGCGCCTGGTGAAGACAATCGGAGTCCGGCCCCAGTAATAAGCGAGCACGTCCTGCAGACCATCTTCATTAAAATCCCCGGGCAAACAACCCATCGGCGCCATCGTCGCTTTGTCGTAAGGGAGGCTGGTCGGGTCGAGAGCGAACGGCTGATAGCGTGCGGGTGTGCCGGGCACGGGCGCGACGATGACTTTATCGATTCTCGTGTCGACATAACACGCATCGTTCGGCAGTCCGTCGCCGTCGAGGTCGTTCAGCGCCACCGCGGCACCCACGCTGGAGATCCAGGCAGCAACGCGGCGCAACGAAGGATTAACGTCACGGATTGTCTTTGGTGTTTCACCGCTCAGCGTCGGCAGTGGTGCTGCGCTGAAGTGAAAACCTTCGGCGAGCTTCGCTAACTCCGACTTCGAAACCTCGGGAATGCGCGCGAAAGCGTAGACTCCGAGGACGAGCACGATCGCTGTTAACCTGGCAACCTGGCGCCGGAATACGCCTTCCTTGATCGTCATATTTTTTTGACTCCCAGTGCGAATTTGTCCTGAATGCGTCGACGCCACACTTCGTAAGCAGGCGACTCGCCTTCCGCACGCAAATCATCTAAAGCGGCATCCGTGATTGCGGCGGTATCAGCGGCAGAGCGACTCCAGATCAAACGACAAACAGTTTCTGTGTGAGGGTTGAGGTTGGTTGCGCGCTGGCGCGTCTTGGCGGCGAAAGCGACGCCTTGTGCAAGTGCCGGTAAGTGTCCGTCAGCGACGTCTCGCAACGACTCGATTGCCGCGCGATTGCAACCACCGGCGTAAGCGGATGCGAGACCCACACCGCTCCACAAGTCGTTGCGTCGTTCGAAAGGAAAAGCGTTGATCGTGCTTACGACTGCCGCGACGTCTGCGCCTTTCACAAACCAAAGACTGCGACCCAGGCCTTGATCGAAGACACGTCGCTCGTAGCCGTTCAGTCGTTCGTGAATTGCCTGTCTTTCGATATAGCGAGGCCAACCGAAATAGCCTTCGTGAAAACCGTAACCGTCGACCACGAGCCAACCCAGCAGAGGATCGAGCCGGGTTAAGTAAGGTGTAACTGATCGCCGCAGACGAGCGAGCGCCCATCCCAATCCCACATGCATCATGTAAATGTGAGGTTGGGCCAGTCGCTCGGTGAAAGTGCGCCAGCGGTCTTTCCGCCACGGCGTGAAGCAGTCAAGAAGCGCTAGTCCCATGGCGGCGCCCTCGAAAGCGAAGCCGCGCAAGTCTGAATCAACGGTTGTTAGTCGACGCGATAGCGAGACAAAGCCACTCTCCTCGAGCGCTGCATGATAGCCACTGAGAAAAACGATCCCGATTTGCTCAAGGCGCCGGCGGGCCTCGACTTCTCCCGCGATGAAGCCCCGCTTAGCAAAGCTCGCTTCAGCCGGTGAGAGACCCAGGAAGCGTCTGCGCGCTTGTCCGAGTAACGAAACTTTTTCCACCGCTCGCATTTGCATATTCATCTACCGACACACTTATCGCTGCGGAGTCAGTCGCTCCTTACAGCGAGTGTTTAAATTGTCAGGATCTGGGCTCGACGATTGGCGGAAAGGAATTCCAGATCTGGCGGCAGAGGTCGGGCAACGCCGCCTGTCCAATCATCTGTATCGGGAGTGCAGAAAACAGTATGACCTTCGACCGCAGAAACCGGCGTGGCAATTTTGGAAACGCGGATGAACGCAGATAATTACTTCCGCAAGATTGAACAAGTAAAAGACTCGGAGGCGTGCTCAAATCCTCAGCGCCGAAAAACAAAAGTATTTGTGAGGAGGAAAAGATCGATGAAAGAGATCACTCGGAGGCTTTACACAAAGCCGGTCATGCTCGGCATGGCGTTCCTTATGGGACTAGTGCTGGTGGCCGGTATGTTCGTCACGTCGAAGAGCACGGCGACGCCGGCCGCGTTTCCAGTCGCAGCAGGGAACGACGAGTTCGTGACCGCTGCTGATGGCGAAACGTTTCACGACTTCTCAGGCTCTCCCGTACCCGCGGGCTTCTTTGGGACAGGTTCCCTCGCGTACGGCGGGCTAGTGGCCCTCGAAGGCGTGCCGCTGTCGTCAGGGAGCGATGTCGACACGATTATCGAGCGGGCATCAACCGTCTCGGCGCCGGGCGGCAGCACGGCGATTAATATGACGGCGCTTTCTTTAAAAGGCAGCAGCCCGATCACCGTCACCTACTCGGGCGGCGGCACAGAGTCCTGGGACGTCTTTGTAGGCCTATCCATTTTCAAGGCTTCGGGCGGAACGATGACAATAAATGCCAGCACGTTTGACTCAACGCTGAAAGTCTGGCCGAGATTCACGTTCAAGCGGATACCCGACGGGTTAACAAAAGTGCTCGATACCGGCAGCGGTTCGGGTCTGACGGCCTCGTCAGCCACGTCTACCAGGGCTGCTACCACGCCCAATGCCGTCGCAATCGCGCCGTGTAAGGCCATCGCCATAGAGGACAACTTCGAGGCGCGTGGCAGCTCCACTTTCGCAACTGCGGCCGCCACCAGTTCCTGCCCGCCGGTCCAGTTGAGCTCGGTCAACCAACCGTGGGGACCCTGCGCCCCCAATACGTTCTGTATCACCGTGCCGATCACCGAAGAGGAGCGATGGGCGCGGCATAGGCCCAGGCCGAAACCAACTGTACAAGTCGGAGTCGGCGAGTAATCGCGCAAGTTAGCCGCCGCTGGATCCGCTCGATCTGCTAGCGCTCCTCCCAAATGCCCTGACCAACTGCCTCACCCGCGGCTTCGATTCGGAGTCGCGGGTGAGGATTTACACCCCACTCGCACAGTAATAGAATCTCGAATCCCCCGCATGACCGAAAATGCTCCACTCTCATAAATCGTCCGGTTCGGGATTGACTCTGCGATGCGCAGTCGTAGTGTGGCTCCTGCTGGTCAGCGGGGCGGAGTGTGCCGCAAAGTCACAACAGCAAAGTGCCGCACCTCTCGTCGCTGGACAGCCGATCGTGCGCGAAATGCGAGGCGGTGAAGAGCACGGGTATCAAGTGAGCTTACGCGCAGGTCAGCACGCGCGCGTCGTGGTGGAGCAAAAGGGCATCGATGTCGTGTTGGCGTTGTTAGGAACTGATGGAAAACCACTCGTCGAAGTCGATAACAACCTGAGCGGCACACGCGGCATGGAAGTGATTTCGCTCCTCGCGGAATCCAGCGGTGCCTACGTGTTAAAGGTGCGGTCGCTGGAAAAAGGTGCAGTGGCTGGACGTTACGAATTGCGGATCGAGGAATTGAGAGATGCGACCGGAACAGATCGCATACAAGTGGCCGCCGAGCGTTCCTACAACGCGGGCGCACAACTCCAGGCGGAAAGGACCGCCGAGTCGCGACGCAAGGCGATTGAGAAGTA
>DASTTS010000207.1:0-10675 GCA_035760085.1 Pyrinomonadaceae bacterium | reverse complement strand
TACTCGCTGATCGCAGTCGAGATATTCTCGTCGTCTTCCACCACCAGCAGCGATACTTTACGTTCGCCGGAGTCGGGAACTGCGAAGTTTTCTTTAGCTGTTTTCTGTCTGTCAGTAGCTGTAGCCATCGGAGTTTAGTCGTCGAATTGAAACTGACAGGAGGCTCAGAGGGCACGCACCACGGGGTCATTGGCGCAACTCGGTTCGGGCGAATAGTACAGGAGAATCGGTTCCCTGTTCAAGCCCAAAGTGCTCCTGCTATGCTGTCTCTGACCGCCATCCCAATATTAAGGACCCGAATACGATGACACCCGAAGAACGAAATGAGCTCATTACCAAGTATGCCGCCGGATACGACGAAGTCATGAATGCCCTCGCTGGATTTCCCGCTGACAGCCTGGGAGCGCATCCCCTTCCCGGCAAATGGAGCGCACGCGAGATTGTGCATCATCTCGGCGACAGCGAAAGCTTCTCCGCAGCCAGATTACGCAAACTCCTGATCGAAGACAACGCAGTCATTCAAGGCTACGATCAGGATGAATACGCCAGCAAGCTTCGTTACAACGAGCGCGACATGGCGCCCGCACTCGATGCTTTTCGCAGTGCGCGGGAGTCGACACTCCAACTTATCCGCTTGATGAGTGAAGACGACTGGCAGCGCGTCGGTACTCACACTGAGAGCGGCAGATACTCGACGGAAGACTGGTTGACGATCTACGCCGCCCACGCACACAACCACGCATCGCAAATTAGACGCCTGCGGGAAGCGCTTGGTTGATAAATTCGAAGGCGGATATAAATCGCTCCCCTTTCTTGACAAACGTTTTTCGCGCGAGCAAAATCCGACCCTCTATCCAACTAACAAAATGAGCGCTGCACCTGTTCTGCAAACATCTCTTTCTGATCTGAAACTGCATCGCCGCGGCAAAGTACGCGACGTCTACGAAGTCGACAATGAAAGCCTGCTGATCGTCGCTACCGATCGTATCTCGGCATTCGATTGCATATTGCCGACACCGATCGAGCGCAAAGGCGAAGTGCTGACTGCTCTCTCCGAATTCTGGTTTGAGAAGCTCGGCAATGTTGTCGCGAACCATTTGATCGAAAGCAACGTCGAGGCAATGCCGCCTGCGATCCAGCGTCACGCGCAGACTCTTAAAGGACGCTCGATGCTCGTGCGTCGTGCGAAAGTATTTCCGGTCGAGTGTGTTGTGCGTGGTTATCTCGTCGGCTCTGGATGGAAAGATTATTTGCGGACTGGTTCTGTGTGTGGTCACAAACTTCCGGAAGGTCTCGTCGAATCGGCAAAGCTTCCCGAGCCGCTCTTCACGCCTTCGACGAAAGCTGAAGAAGGTCACGACGAGAACATCACTGAAGACCAGGTGCGCGAGTTGATCGGCGCGGAACACACCGCGTTACTGCGCGACGCGACGCTGCGTCTCTACACGGAAGCAGAAGAGCATGCACGCCAACGCGGTATCATCATCGCGGATACAAAGTTTGAATTTGGACTGGATAAGGACGGACAGCTCTTGCTCGTTGATGAAGTGCTGACGCCTGACTCCTCACGATTTTGGCCTGCTGACGAATACGAGCCCGGGCGTTCACAACCTTCGTTCGATAAGCAGTTCGTGCGCGACTACCTCGAAACACTCGATTGGGACAAGAAGCCGCCCGCACCGGCGATTCCTCCCGAGATCGCCGCCGCCACGACTGCGCGTTACCTTGAAGCGTACCGATTGTTAACCGGAAAAGAGCTCTGATGCGCGCCCGACTCGAGAGCCTGATCGACGAGATGCTCGAAGGCCACA
This sequence comes from Pyrinomonadaceae bacterium, assembly GCA_035760085.1. Classification (GTDB taxonomy): domain Bacteria; phylum Acidobacteriota; class Blastocatellia; order Pyrinomonadales; family Pyrinomonadaceae; genus PSRF01. Next base: position 8,864 of record DASTTS010000207.1, on the reverse strand, counting down.
TCCTTTTGGATGAGGCGCTCTGCGAGTTTGAGAAGCTCTACATCAAGAAGGCCCTCGCGCGCCACAAACAACACCTCTCGAACACGGCCGCCGTCCTCGGCATCCACCGCAACACCCTCGCCAAACGCGTCGCCGCCTATAAAAACCAGGAAGCGCCACAAAAAAGTACAAACCTGAAGAAGGCCGCGTACCGCTGAAAATCTTCTCTGCGGTTCTCTGCGTACCTCTGCGCCCTCTGCGTTAAATTTGCCGTTTAACGCAGAGACGCTGAGATACGCAGAGGTCGCTGAGAACTCCACAGTTGACAAGCGGCGTGTAGCGCTCTATCCTTTAGCACTCTTACTCAGAGAGTGCTACATATACCAGTTTTAATAATCCAAATCCCAACGTTTTTGGCGAAATTGAAAGGAGACCACAGGTCATGGCAACGAACATCAGGCCTCTTCACGATCGCGTCATCGTAAAGCGAATCGAAGAAGGCGAGCAGGTCCGGGGCGGCATCATCATTCCCGACACTGCCAAGGAAAAACCCCAGGAAGGCGAAGTCATCGCAGCCGGCGAAGGCAAATATAAGGACGACGGCACCCGTCAGCCCCTCGACGTGAAACAGGGCGATCGCGTTCTTTTTGGAAAGTACAGCGGCTCTGAAATCAAAATTGACGGCGAAGAGCTTCTCATCATGCGCGAGGACGAAATCCTCGGCATTCTTGAACGCGCCGGCGCAGCCAGCGGCGGCAGCAAGAAAGGTGGTAAATAACGATGGCAAAGCAGGTGATTCACGGTGAGGACTCGCGTGCAGCGATTTTGCGTGGCATTAATCAGCTCGCTGACGCAGTGAAGATCACCCTCGGTCCGAAGGGCCGTAACGTTGTAATCGACAAGAAGTTTGGTTCCCCCACGATCACGAAAGACGGCGTCACTGTCGCGAAAGAGATCGAATTGAAAGACTCGCTCGAGAACATGGGCGCGCAGATGGTGCGCGAAGTCGCTTCCAAGACTTCAGATGTTGCCGGCGACGGCACCACCACTGCGACCGTGTTGGCCCAGGCGATCTTCCGTGAAGGCGTGAAGACTGTTGCCGCCGGCGCGAATCCGATGGCCCTCAAGCGTGGTATCGACAAGGCTGTCGAACATGCCACCGCTGCGATTCAGAAGCTTTCCAAGCCCGTGAAGGGCGATGCGATCGCACAGGTCGGAACGGTTTCCGCGAATGGCGATCAGACCATCGGCAACATCATCGCCGAAGCGATGAACAAAGTTGGCAAAGACGGTGTCATCACCGTTGAAGAGTCGAGAACGATGGAAACTGCTCTCGAAGTTGTCGAGGGAATGCAGTTCGACCGTGGTTATCTCAGCCCCTACTTCGTCACTGATCCGGAGCGCATGGAAGCAGTGCTCGACAATCCGCTGATCCTGATCAATGAGAAGAAAGTTAGCTCGATGAAGGATCTGCTGCCGTTGCTCGAACAGGTCGCGAAGCTCGGCAAACCGATGCTCATCATCGCGGAAGACGTCGAAGGCGAAGCGCTTGCAACTCTCGTCGTTAATAAGCTGCGCGGCACGTTGAATATCGCTGCCGTCAAGGCTCCAGGTTTTGGCGATCGTCGTAAGGCGATGCTCGAAGACATCGCGATTCTCACTGGTGGCAAAGTCATCAGCGAGGATCTCGGTATCAAACTCGAGAACGTCAAACTCGAAGATCTCGGCCGTGCCAAGAAGATCACGATCGACAAAGACAACACCACGATCGTTGAAGGCGTCGGCAAGCAGGCGGACATCGAAGGTCGCGTCAAGACGCTGCGCGCGCAGATCGAAGACACGACTTCCGACTACGACCGCGAGAAACTCCAGGAGCGTCTCGCTAAGCTCGTCGGCGGTGTCGCAGTGATCAAAGTCGGTGCGGCAACCGAGACCGAGATGAAAGAGAAGAAGGCTCGTGTTGAGGATGCGATGCACGCGACTCGCGCGGCTGTCGAGGAAGGAATCGTTCCCGGTGGCGGCGTTGCGTTGGTGAGAGCGGCGAAGGCGCTCGAGAAATGGCAAGTCAACGCGGAAGGCGAAGGCGATCCCGATGAGCAGATCGGTGTCAACATCGTTCGTCGTGCGTTGGAAGAGCCGCTGCGTCAGATCGTGCAGAACGCCGGTAAGGAAGGCGCGGTTGTTGTCGAGCGTGTTCGTTCCGAGAAGAACGAGAACATTGGCTTCAATGCGGCGACTGAGACGTTCGAGGATCTCGTGAAAGCCGGCGTCATCGACCCGGCGAAGGTGACTCGCACTGCTCTTCAGAACGCGGCTTCAATCGCAGGCTTGATGCTAACGACTGAAGCGATGGTCTCGGAAATTCCCGAGGACGATAAGGGCAGCCCCGCAATGCCAGGTGGTATGGGCGGCATGAGCGGCATGGGCATGTAATTGAGTTTAGTCCGGTGGACTACAACTGTAACGGGCGGCCCTCCGTGGCCGCCCGTTCTTTTATCAAGAAACGACCGCGTTGGTCACATCACAATGTCGCCAGATTCTTGCGCTTCATGATCTTCCGGCAGGACGTCCTCGAGAATCTCCTCAATCAACTTCGCAGACATATCGAGCGCAGACAGCAGTGGGTGCAGTGACGTGTGATCCCTGGCGTAGCCTTTCGCCACATCCTGAGCGAAGGCCAGCGCTACGTAAGCACGTGCGAGGCGTCGACTGTCAATGTTTCCCCAATACGGTGTGCTCATGTCGAGTTTCAGAAGTTAAGGAATGCTCGAATCAAAACCGCAAGCGCGATCGCGCCACCACCGAGTGTCAGTATCCATTCAACGAGCGGGCTCGGCCGTCCAAAGAACTTCCGGCAAATCACCATGCCGCTCTTCCAGCCATCAAGCTGGTAAAACGGAATCACATTTCCAATCACGAGCGCGAGATTGAGCGCGCCAAACAACGAGCCCCACGTCAAAATCGCCAGCACCAGATTCACGCCGACACCCGCGCCCAGCACAAACAACTGCTGTAACAACGGTCGACATTGCAACGCGCGCATGTCCATCTGCACGTACGCGCCGACTGGCAGCAGTCTTACCTGGCAATCAACGTCACTGACGCGAACGCCGTAAAGCTTCGGTCCCCAACCGAGTCCTGCCTGTTTGATCGGAACAGCACACAGGCGCGCCGCGAAGTAGTGTCCGAGCTCATGCAGCACGAGTGCGGCAAAAAAACTCACGATGGCGTTGATAACTAAGACATTCATGTTTATGGAATTTCGCGCCGAAGTTCGGAGATGCGTTGCTCGAGTTCTTGCAGTAAACCTATTTCAATCTTGCGCGATTGCAGATCAGTTCTGATGTCGAGTATCAGGAAGATTAGTGCGCAAGTAATAACAACTCCTTGCAGAAATCCGAGACCGTGATTCGTAACCACGAGTACGAGAAACGTGAGTATCAGTGCGGAAATGTAGATCCTTATTGCCAGCATGTTTCCCCTTAACACAAAGAACGTCTTATGTTCGCCAACGCGCAGACGTCAGCCTCAACTGACCTCATAGTGTGACCTCAATTTTCTCAGCACATGATTTAAAGGAATAATTCCCGACGTGTTCCAGTCACCTGATCACACAGAACTGTTTTTCCGATCGTTCAACCCGTGGTCCAAATTCTAGAAAGACCGTCCAGATGCTGGACAGTCGAGTCCGTGAACAACATGTTATACAAGCAGATTGTGAAGAAAATGACGATCCGATGCGATGGCCCCTTACTTGCGAGCAGCGCCTCGGATCCAAGTGTCTGATTTAGGCTACAGGAACTGTTTGAGTTAGCAATATCACTGGCTTTACCCAAAACCGAAAGGTCTCGGACAGTTTCTCTTTAATTTTTAATTCAAAAAAGTATTGCTCCGTCGCCCCCTGGGCCAACCGGTGTATTTAGGCGCAGAACAAAGGTTCGGTGTTTGAGACGTTGGCTCAGTAATCGGAACATCAAGGCGTTTCGGCGTTTTGTACTTCCAGTTTAGAGGAGTGTTCCCGTTTTATCCGTTGGAGATCTTCCTTCAACCGCGATTGAGCGAGGATTTTACCCAGAAGGAGTTGCTGATTAATGCCCCTAGTCACTCCCGCGGCTATCGATGGATGGGCCACCAACCACGTGACCAACCACGTGCGCTCCACCGCGATAGCTAACGATCATAAGGAGAGTCCAAGGTCAGGTTCCAAATCTCCCACTCTCATCGGCCAGTCGCCGGTGATGAGGAAACTGTTTTCCGTAATTGAACGCGTTGCACCAACCGATGCGTCAGTGCTCGTTACCGGCGCCACCGGAACGGGTAAAGAACTGGCTGCCCGTGCGATCCACGATTTGAGCCCGCGTCGCGATCATGCGTTCGTCGACATCAATTGTTCAGCCATTCCCGAGACGCTCATCGAAGCCGAGCTCTTCGGTCACCAGCGCGGCACGTTTACGGGCGCGCATGAGAACCGCAGTGGTCTCTTCGAAAAAGCTTCCGGCGGCACACTGTTTCTCGATGAAGTTGACGCGTTGAATCTCTCAGCGCAGGCGAAGTTGTTGCGCGTTTTGCAGGAACGCACTGTGCGGCGAATTGGCGCACGTGCCAACATCGCAATCGACGTGCGCATCATCTCCGCGACCAACTGCGATCTCGCTCAGGCAGTCGCGGAAGGTCGTTTCCGTCCGGACCTTTACTACCGGCTCCGCGTTCTGCCGTTACATGTACCAGAGCTTTGTACACGTGGCGACGACGTGAAGTTGTTAGTCGAACATTTTCTGCGTGTGAAGTCGGAGCGAAATGGTCTGTCGCCGAGAAAGTTCACGCCGGAAGCAATGCGTGCGCTTTGCGACTATCCGTGGCCCGGCAACGTTCGCGAACTTGAAAACACGATTGAATATGCGCTCGCCATCGGACTCGACGACGAGCTTGACACCGGCGATCTGCCGCCGGAAATTCTGAGTGCGCCTCCGCAGCCGAGTGCGGACAATTTCAGGCAAGTGCTTCAGGCATACATGAACGACACGGTTCCGCTTGCCGAGATCGAGAAGCGCTACATTCTCTCAGTTCTACAGCAGTTTGGTGGCAACCAGGTGCGGGCCGCAGCCGCACTCGGGATCGACCGCAGCAAACTCTATCGCCGTTTGAAGCAGTATGGAGTGATGGCGGTGAGGTTCCTGCAGGAAGAAGATCTCGACGGCCACCAACTTCGCTCCCATTAACCCCCAGCCCCGAGCATTCAACGGGTGGTCGCTTCGGCGGCCACCCACCGCGTTTTAAAAGCCTCCTGGATTGAATCCGGTGGACTACAACTGTAGGGGTGGCCCTCTGTGCCCACCCGTTCCACAATTATCGATGCACGGGTGGCCACGGAGGGCCACCCCTACAGTTGATTTCAAGTCGCTTCCGCTGTGCAAAAAGTGGTATATTCCGCCGTCCTTTCTCATCTGGTCCATACTCAACATGCGGAGGTGATCTCTAAATGGCTAGACCTAAAGTTGAAATCCAAATCCCGAAAGACCTTGGCCTCACTCGCGCGCAGGTAAGCGAGCTTAAAAGCAGTTTCCAAAAACAACTGGTCGACACGCTGAAAGCGAAGGCGACTGCCTCGAAGGCGAAATCCAAGCAGATGGTCGTTGACGTGGTGGCGAAGTCAAAGAACCAGGTCGTTTAACTGTCTTAACAGCGGCTTGCTTTATGAAAAGCATCTGCCTCGTTACAGCGCTGACAGTTTCCGACTTTATCGATCCAGATCTGACGGCCGGGGCGAATTCGACCACTGGCGCGCAGCTCGGTGTGCTTACCCTGGCCGCCTTGCTCCGGCAGGAAGATTACGATCCGTGTATCGTCAACCTCGACGATCTGTTCTTCGAATTTGTCAGACTGGACACCACTCGTCCCTCGATTAATCGAAATAACGGGGTCGCGCCGCTACAGCCCTCGGAGTCGTTTTACTCATTTGTCGTCAGGCATCTTCCGCTACAGAGTTTCGACATCGTAGGGTTGAGCTCGATCTGCGGTTCATACCCGCTCACCTTGCGCCTGGCTCAGGAAATCAGGCGAACAAATCCACAAGCCAAAATCATTCTCGGTGGACCACAAGCCTCGGTCGTCGATGTCGCGACCTTGAACGCTTTTCCCTGCGTAGACATCATCGTGCGAGGCGAAGCAGACGACACCTTCCCGTCGTTGTTGCGACTCTTCGAAAGCGATGCGTGGCAAACGATGCCGGGAATCACCTTCCGGCGTGACGATCAGGTGATTCGAAACCCAAACGCTCCCGTAGTCGAGAACCTCGATCGACTGCCGCTGCCTGCGTTTGACCTCGATCTCAGGCTTAAAGACCGTGGTGGAGTTCACCTGGAGATCGGCAGGGGTTGTCCATTTGCCTGCACCTTCTGTTCGACCAACGATTTCTTCAGGCGCAACTTTCGTCTGAAGTCTCCCCCGAGGATGATCGCCGACATTGCGTCGCTGAAAAACGAGTACGGGCTTGGCTATTTCAGTCTGGTCCACGACATGTACACCATTGACCGTAAGAAGGTCGTGGCGTTTTGTGAGGCTATCCTGGAAAGTGGGGAAAAGTTTACGTGGGGTTGCAGTGCGCGCACCGATTGCATCGATGATGAGTTGTTGGAGTTGATGGCGCGAGCAGGATGCACGGGAATCTTCTTCGGTATCGAGACCGGGTCCCAGCGACTGCAACATGTAATCAACAAGAAACTCGATCTGGCGGAGGCCGTTCAACGCATCGCGTGTGCAGATCGCAACGGCATCAAGACAACGGTCGCCCTGATCGCCGGCTTTCCCGAGGAGACTCGTGACGACCTCCGCGGGACGATTCACTTCTTCATCGACTCGCTACGCTTCGATCATGCGGAGCCGCAGTGTTCGCTGCTGGCGCCGCTCGCTGCGACGCCGGTTTACGAGCAACACAAAGATCATCTCGTGTTCGACAAGATCTTTTCAGACATGTCTCATCAAAGCTGGTGCGAGGATGCGGTCGAGATCGAAATGATCAAGGCGTATCCTGACATCTTTCCGAATTTTTACGCGATACCGACCGATGAGCTGGAGCGCAGCTACGTCAAAGAAGTGATTGACTTCGTCACTTACCTCGCTACGTGGTTCCGCTGGCTGCCGGTTGCCCTTCTTCAGGACAGTGGCGACTTGCTGCTGGTCTTCGATCGGTGGAAACAATGGCGCGTGGAAAGAAAGTCGACGGGTTCAGAGGAGGATACAGGCTGGACTCCTTATTATTCTCACCGCCGCTTTCAACACGAATTCCTTGAGTTTGTAGAGACCTGTTATTTGCCGGAGATGGCAAACACGCCGTCTGCGATCGCTGCTATAGCGCGAACGGAGTCTGCGCCCGTGCGTGATCAGCGCCAGCGCGTCTTCGATGAAACCGACCAGTTGGACGACAGCACGGTTCCTTACGTGATCGATTCGTTGTTTGTCGTGGATTTGGAAGTTGACTACAAAGAGTTGATCTCGAGCTTGAAAAACAAGACCGATCTGGATCTGGTCTCTGCGTGCGATGCTACGGTCATCTTCAGCAATGCGGGCGACGACCTGAACGTCTGGCAACTGTCGCCACTCGCCGGCGTGTTATTACATTTATGCGACGGTCGACGCACAGTGAGCGACATCACTCAAGAGCTCTCGCTGCTCGAAACCGGAATCACTGAAATCCCGGCCGACAAGGTGTGCCTCTTTGGACTGGCCCAATTATTTGAAGACGGCTTCATCGCCCTCTCGTCATCGCCGCTGGCGTGGGAAGAGCCCATCGGGACACCCCGAATCACCCTCCCTCCCAAATCCTCCAACACCCAACAACCCTGGCCCTTAATAGAAGGAGAATCATGACTGACACCGACACTCAAGCCCTAAACATTAAAACCATTCTGCTCCTGGTTGTGGTCGCGATTGTTACGGCCGTTGTCGTAACGCTGATCCAAACTTTGATTTTGGGAAAAGCCAACGTCGCCATAACCGGCGGCGTTGTCGGCGCCATCGTAGTCGCCAGCGCGCTGAGCGCCCGACGGAAGAAAGTCAGTTAGGCCACGTATGCGCCCCTAAGGTGCAAGATCGTCACAGTACTCTTCTCAACAATGAACAGAATCCGATAACGTCCGACAATCAAATGTCTGACGGAAATCCCAAGTTCATTAGTTTCCGGCGCAACAGGGCAGCGGAGCGGTGTTGAGGCGAGTCGCTCTCGCAGGTTGCTATACAACTGCCGTAGCCAGATTCGAGCATTTTCATCGCCCCAGGCACGGCGCCCCCATTCGAATGCCGAGCTGATGTCAGCCTCTGCATCCTCATGAAGGATGACCTTATATTTTTTCATCAGTCTTCGAGCGGGATGTTGTTCTTCGCGAAGAACTCAGTGAAGAAGTCGTCTACTGTTCGTCCCTTTTTACGGCCGCGTGACGCTAAGCGCTGACGCAATGTTTCAATGACTTCAGCCCGTTCTTTGAGTTCGAGCAGATGCTGGTAGCTTTCAACATCCTGCACCACGATCTCCGCTCTGCCATTGACAGTCAGAACAACCGGTTCTTTCGTCTTCTTCAATTGCCGCATTACTTTGTTGCTGTCGCGCTTAAACGTCGACAGACTCATTATGTCTCGGGCAAGTTTCATAAGGTGGGTCTTTACTGTAGATAAATTTGCACTCAATTTCGCTACATGCGCAGAGTGTAGTCTACCGAATTTAATTCGTCAAATCATCAGCTAGCGCACGATGCTGATCAGCGGTTTGTTGCTGGTGATGCCGCGCAGGGTGACGCTGAGTTGGTGGTCGCCTTCGAGGGTGATGGTGTCGGGGAGTTTGACGGTGATTTGAGAGAAGGGGAAGGTTGGGAGGGAGCGAATGTCTTCGACTA
>DASTTS010000206.1:0-5065 GCA_035760085.1 Pyrinomonadaceae bacterium | reverse complement strand
AGCGACCCTTGATGCCGGGAGAGAGAATCGAGCTCATTGCCTCATTGGATATGATGACCTGAAGGCCGGAGACTTTCTGAAAAGCAGAGAGAACGGATTCGAGTGTTCCTGATGGAATATCGAAGGAAATCTGTTGCTGCGCGGCGACGGCGCCATCTTCGAGTCGAGCTTTTCCCAGGATTACGTTATGACTATTGCGTGGGCAATAAGCCACCAGCAGTCCCATCGTGCCGATGGCCACGATCCAATACCTCGGTCCGCGCCGCTTGCGCGCCTTCCCCTTCATGAGAACTTCCTCCTGATTCAAATGCGACTAAGAACCAGCTCGCCGGATAGGTCCGAAAATGAAATCCGATTTCAATTTCAGAAGATGGAGATTAATCGAGGGGCGGATAATTGGTCAAGTCTGGGACTCGGATGTGACCAGAAAAGCGGCGAGAAGAGGGATCGTCAGCTCGTGATGGCCGGTGATTGAGTAGCCTTTACCGGCGCCGTTTTCGGTTGGGCGACGGACCACGTTGGTCATTGGACGATAAGATTGGATGAAGTCAAAGTTGGCTGTCGTGATGTCAGAGAGCGGATGGCCAAGGTTGCGCACGAGCGTCACGCACTTGAGGAAAACTTCGGGAAGCACGACCGCTGAGCCCACGTTTAGATAAACTCCGCCGCTATCCATTCGCCGCACCATCTCAGCGAGACAGCGAAAGTCAGTATGCGTTGTTGCACCTAATGCGGCGCCGTCGAAACTTGGATGGAAATGTGCGATGTCACCGCCGATCGTGATGTGGGCAGTGAAGGGGATTTTCTGTTCGTAGGCGGCGCAGAGAAGGGAATAGTCTCGATGCTTTGGATTGCGGGCGACCAAAGCACGACCGGCGGCTTCACCGAGTCCGATGTGATCTCTTGCGCCATCGCGTGCGGCGCTGTTTAGCAGTTCGCCCGTTTCTTCGGCACCGCCAAACACGCCTTCGGAAAGAGTTGCGTCAACGTCCTCGGACGTTGAGCCGACCATCGCAATTTCTGCGTCATGGACCAGCACGGATCCGTTTGCGGCAACGCCGTTTACGAAACCCTGCCTCATCAGATCGATGATGATCGGCGCAAGACCAGTCTTAATCACATGCCCACCGATTCCCCAGATGATGGGCTTCTTCAATTCGCGTGCACGACGAATCCGTTGAGCCAGCTCACGAAAAGAACGCACCGCGAGGACATTCGGCAAACCATCGAGAAACTCGTTCAGCGACGAATCAGCGCTAATCGCTTTTGCAAACTCTTCCAGGTTCACTTTGCTGGGACGTGAGGCGAGCGGATACGTTTTGACTTTACTAAGGTCAAGAGGCCGCAGATCGTCGTCGTAAATTGATCCCAAGATATCCTCTGCTCCAACGGTGGAATGAAAACACGGATTATAGGCCGTTGCGAGAGATACGGCCATTTAGCAGGGGACGCAAGACGTGGCCGGTGTGGGAGCGGCGCGAGCGGGCGACTTCTTCAGGTGTGCCTGCGGCGACGACGCGTCCGCCGTGTTCGCCACCTTCAGGACCAAGATCGATGATGTAGTCGGCTGATTTGATTACGTCGAGGTTGTGCTCGATCACCAGAACGGTATTGCCTAACGAGACGAGACGTTGCAACACGTCGAGCAGTTTGTGAACGTCGGCAAAGTGCAGACCAGTCGTAGGCTCGTCGAGGATGTAGATCGTCCGTCCGGTTGCACGTTTCGAGAGTTCTTTAGCGAGTTTGATGCGCTGTGCTTCGCCGCCCGAGAGTGTCGTGGCTGATTGGCCCAGCTTGATATAACCGAGACCGACGTCGAGCAGCGTCTGCAACTTCTGATTTATCTGCGGAATGTTTTCCAGCAGCGGCAAGGCTTCCTCGACAGTCGTGTCGAGCAGATCCGCGATGGATTTGCCTTTGTACTTCACCGCCAACGTCTCGCGGTTGTAGCGGGCGCCGCGACACACATCACACAGCACGTACACATCCGGCAGGAAGTTCATCTCGATGCGCTTCATGCCGTCGCCTTCACACGCCTCGCAGCGGCCGCCTTTCACGTTGAAAGAAAATCGTCCCGGTTTATAACCGCGCTCACGCGACTCGGGCAGCATTGCATAAAGCTCACGCAATGGCGTGAATAAACCCGTGTACGTTGCAGGATTGGATCGTGGTGTGCGGCCGATGGGCGACTGGTCGATCTCAATTACTTTATCGACGTGCTCGAGACCTTCGATTGCTTTGTACGGGCCTGGCTCGGTCGTCGACCCGTAAAGATGCTGCGCCAGTGCGTGATAAAGAATGTCTTCGACGAGCGTCGACTTGCCTGATCCGGAAACACCCGTCACCACCGTCAACAATCCGAGCGGAAACGAAACGTCAATCTCTTTCAGATTATTCGCATAAGCGCCAGTAATCGTGAGGTACTTTCCATTCGGCGCTCGTCTTTCTGCGGGGACTTCAATCTTTCGCGCGCCACGAATGTACAAGCCCGTAATCGACTCAGGATTCTCAGCAACATCAGCCGCGGTACCGACTGCGACGACCTGTCCACCGTGCGCGCCTGCGCCTGGTCCAAGATCGACGACGTAATCAGCGCGCCTGATTGTTTCCTCATCGTGTTCAACGACAAGAACCGTGTTGCCGAGATCGCGGAGTGTAGAGAGCGTTTCGAGCAGCTTCTGATTGTCACGCGGGTGAAGACCGATCGAAGGCTCGTCAAGCACGTAAAGCACACCGCGCAACTGCGATCCGATCTGTGTCGCGAGTCGAATACGCTGGCCTTCGCCGCCGGAAAGGGTTGACGACGATCGATCGAGCGTGAGATAGCCCAACCCAACTGTTTTCAGAAAGCGCAAACGGCTGATGATCTCGCGCAATATCGGACCAGCTATTTGCTCTTCGCGCGAGTTAAGCTTGACCTGATCGAACGAGTCGACCGCATCGTCGATCGGGAGCGACGTGTATTCGGCAATACCACGCCCACCAACCTGCACCGACAACGAATCGGAGCGCAACCGACGGCCGCCACACTCGCTACAAACCGTAGGCGAAACCAGTCCCTCGAGTGCGATCCTCACCTTCTCGGAAGGAGCTTCGTCCAATCGATCCTTGAGCCAGGGAAGGGCACCACTCCATTCGTTCTGATACGTGTAAAGGCCCTGGTTGAAAGTTAATCTGCCGCTGACTCCGTTCAAAAAACCTTCGCGAACTTCCTTCGGCAACTCTGCATAAGGCTTCTTCGGATCCGCGTGGAAATGTTTGCAGACCGCCAGCAGCGCACTCCGCAGATACGCCGAACCCTGCTTGTCAGCCGTGCCCATGAACCCGAGCCGCTCGGGCGTTTGCCACGCCTCCGGAATCAACTTTAGCGAGTCGATCTCCATCACGGTTCCCAGGCCATGACAACGCTTGCACGCGCCGTAAGCGGAGTTGAACGAAAACGAGCGCGGCTCGAGCGGTGGCACGTTGATGCCGCAAATTACACAAGCCATCCGTTCCGAGTAGAGCTTCTCTTCACCGTCAACGATCGAAATCAGAACCGCGCCGCCAGTCAGCTTCAATGCAGTGCGAATCGAATCAGTCAGCCGCTCGCGAATGCCGGTCTTGATCAGCAATCGATCGACGACTGCTTCGATCGTGTGATTGCGTCGTTTGTCGAGACGAATCTCTTCGTCGAGCGACAGCAGCTCACCATCGACGCGCGCTCGTATGAAACCTTCTTTCGCCAGCTTCTCCAGCTCTTTTTTGAACTCACCTTTCCGACCACGCACGATCGGCGCGAGCACCATCACGCGCTCACCTTCCGGCAGTCCAAGGACGTTCTGTACGATCTGATCGACACTCTGGCGTGTGATCGCGGCACCGCAAATGTGACAGTGCGGTACGCCCACTGACGAAAACAGCAGTCGCATGTAGTCGTAGATCTCGGTGACGGTCCCGACCGTCGATCGCGGACTACGCGAAACAGTCTTTTGTTCGATGGAGATGGCCGGCGAGAGCCCATCGACCGAATCGACATCAGGTTTTTCGAGTTGATCGAGAAACTGGCGGGCGTAAGCCGAGAGCGACTCAACGTAGCGGCGCTGACCTTCAGCGTAAATTGTGTCGAAAGCGAGGGACGATTTTCCTGAGCCGGACAGGCCAGTGATTACGGTAAAACGATCGCGCGGGATGTCGACGTTGATGTTTTTTAGGTTGTGCTGGCGAGCGCCCCTAACACTGATGCGATCAATGGCCATAGCGAAAACCAGCCATTCTAACGGACTGATTTTCGTGGAGCAACTGGTCCGCGGAATCCGCGTGAAATCCGCGTCTAAAAATTGACCCGCATTCCGACCTCCATCCGGCGTGGCGATTGTGCCGATGTCGCCTGACCAAAGAACGGCGAGGTCTGGACGCCGGAAAACGCCCCGAGATTCGCATGATTCAGAAGGTTAAACGCCTGCGCGTAAAGCTCGAAGCGATACTTTTTGTTAGACATACCAGGCATCGAAGGCGGTGCGGCGCCATCTCCGCCACCAACCCGAATCATCCTGACTTGCGGCCCACCTTGTTGCTGCTGTTCCGGTCCAAAACTCTTGCCCCAGCTCAAACGCGACCCGATTTCCCAACGCGAAGCACCACGCGCGCTGTTTCGTCCGACGCCGAACGGTCGATCGTTGATAACAGTATCGCCGTTGTTATCGAAGCCGGTGGTGATGTTGTAGGGCAGCGCGGAGGTCGCCTGGAAAATCGTCGAAATGTTGAATCCCATTGGCAGTCGCTTGCTGATGAAGCCGGAGATCAAATGCCGGAAGTCGTTCGCCGCCGGCCCGCGATCCGCGTGCAGGTTGAAATTGTTGGACGGCAAGCTGAACGGGCTGTCGGCTTCGTTGGTGTTCTTCATGATCAGGTAGTTGATATTCCAGAAGAGGCCGTTATTCCTGAACGCCGCCGGGCCAATTCCGATCATCAACCGGTGGTTCGATTGATACGCCGACGACTCGATATTCGTGATGTTGCCCACAGTTGGATCGGGACGACCGAGACCCGGCACAGGCGCGTTGAGATTGCGACCGTGCAGCAA